>JANQTO010000231.1:1226-4252 GCA_030731685.1 Nonlabens sp. | reverse complement strand
ATCACAACCTGTCTGACCTTATCGAGCTTGGTACGCCTATCGATGTATCACCGTGGTGGATAGGATTATGTTTGTTATTCTTTTTTGGAATTCCATTAATAAGCCTCAGTATCGCTGGACTTAGATTACTCGTACGTAATTTAGGTTCCATAGGTCTCACTGCAAAAATCCTGATGTTCTCCCTATGGATAGCCTCCATAATAGGTGGTTCTATAATTGCCGCTAAGGTTATTTCTAGCCAAGCGCAAGAGGGAAAAATTGCTACGTCCCAAAAGTTTGCAGTAGCAAAAGACAAGACCTATAACCTCGTGATGAGTGAAGATACCTATGATTATAATGATAACATTCATCTCAACGGAAACCGATTTTCTATCAACGATTACGACGGCATTACCGAAACCAGGTTGCACGATATTAACACCGCCATCACGTCTACCACAGACCAGACTGCAAGTGTTACGTTATACTACCGCGCTCGTGGTTCGTCAGTAAAACAAGCAAAACAAAATGCAACCTACATTGAGTACACTTATAAAGTCACAGACTCCGTACTGAATTTAGACGACTATTTTAAAATTGCCGAAAACGGTCGTATGAACAGACAACATGTAGATGTGCTCGTAGCGCTGCCAGAAGGAACCACCTTTAAAGTAAATTCAGGTTTTGCAGAACGTTATAGACCGTGGATAAGTAATAACGCCTTTGACCTCATAGGTCAAGATGATAGCACCTATAAAATTGTGGATGGCGATTTAGTATGCCTAGACTGTCCTATCATAGAAGAGGTTTCTGTAGAAAATGGTAACAGTACTGTTCCATTAGAAAATGATGCACCACAAACCGACTCTATAAGTAACACGACTTCAACACGCGGCCAGTGGCGATATGACGGGAATGACGGTGTACGCACAAGAAACACGCAGTAGTTATGGCTGCCCTTATCACCTGGTTATTTGAAACACTGACCAGCATATTACTTCAATAGCAATACAGGCAATTATTTCAACCCAAACCGCTCCATTTTTCATGGAGCGGTTTTTGTTTAACTTTGTAATTCAAAAAACAATTCATGAAAAATTACCTACTGCTACTCGCTTTTCTAACCTTTGCAACCACGCAAGCGCAAGATAAAGTCAAAGGGAACAGAGAGCCCAGCACCGTCATAACGATGATAGAACCATATAACAGCATAGAAATAGGCAGCGATTATGAAGTTTCCATAGTGCGAGGAACAACCGCTCAAATAGAAGTCACTGCCGACTCAAACCTGCATCAGTACCTAAAGCCGACAGTCACTAACGGCCTGCTAACCATCACTTCTTCTGTGAGGATACGCTCTAAGAAAGAATTGAAAATCAGGCTTATTTTTCCTAGCGATTTAACAACGATTGTAGTAAAGGAAGATGCTGAACTAAGTACCATTACAGACTACGAAGCACCAGCACTTAGACTGGAAGTGCGTGACGACGCTAAAGTTTTCATGACTGCCAAAGTAGAGCGATTCAACCTAACCATGAAAAGCGGTTCTAAAGGAGAACTCAATTTTAAAGGAGACGAAGCAACCGTAATACTTGAAGACAATGCAAATCTTAAAGCTCTACTAGATTATGACAACGCAACCATTACCATGTCCAGCAGGTCAGATGCCCGTATAGATGGGGACATGAAAAATGCGACAGTTAAACTAGAAAGCCGCGCAGAATTTGACGGCTCCAACCTAGTTGTTAAAGATTTAAATGTCATAGTAACTGATAATGCGACTGCTAAGGTAAATGCGAGCAGCACGCTAAACCTCAAGTCTAACAAGGATGGTAAAACTGAACTACACAACACGCCTACCATCACGATTGAAGAGTTCAATGGGAATAGTATCCTTAGCAAAAAGTAATAGGTGAGCCTTTGAGCAATATTGAATTAAATGGATAATATTTAGTTGTAAAATCAAAAAAACCGAGCAATGCTCGGTTTTTTTGATTTGATAAGACTGTTTATAAGGAACGTCTAGCTAGCAATTTTTAGTAAAACTAAAAGCGCATTCAGCCTAAATCAAAGAATCTAAGTTCCATATTCTATAATCCGTATTCAAACAAAATTTCCTGTCTAAAAACAAAATTCAGTCAGTAAACAACGGACTTTAAAATCTCTAAACTGTATAGTCTCCAGCAATCACTTCTTCTACCACGCCTATCTCTGCTAGGTAACGCTCTGCATCTAGTGCAGCCATACAACCAGAACCTGCAGCAGTTACCGCCTGACGATAAATTTTATCCTGTACGTCACCACATGCAAAAACCCCTGGTAATTCTGTTTTTGTAGAATCTGGTTTTGTGATTAAGTAACCTGCATCGTCCATATGGAGTTGGCCTTTAAAAATATCCGTATTAGGCTTGTGACCTATGGCTATGAAAAGACCCGTGATAGCAATCTCTTTTTTATCGTTTGTGCGATTATTCACTACACGCAACCCTTCTACAACTTGCTCTCCTAGAACCTCATCAACTTCGGTATTAAATAGAACCTCGATGTTTTTAGTATTGAGTACGCGGTGTTGCATAGCTTTAGATGCACGCATGGTATCCCTGCGCACAAGCATGGTGACACTTTTACAAATGTTAGAAAGGTATGTAGCTTCCTCTGCAGCTGTATCTCCAGCACCTACGATAGCAACGTCCTGGCCACGATAGAAAAACCCATCACACACCGCACATGCACTCACACCACCACCACGCAAACGTTGCTCACTAGGAATGTTCAAATACTTTGCAGTTGCACCTGTAGAAATAATTATGGTGTTCGCTTCAATGGTCGTTTTACCATCAACTACGGCCGTATGTATGCCGCCCACTTCAGTTGCAAACTTGACGGCGGTTACCATGCCTATACGCACCTCTGTACCAAAACGCTCTGCCTGTTTTTGCAAATCAACCATCATCGCCGGCCCGTCTATTCCATCGGGATAGCCTGGAAAATTGTCAACTTCGGTTGTCGTGGTGAGTTGTCCACCTGGCTCCATGCCTGTGTATAGC
>JANQTO010000231.1:0-1216 GCA_030731685.1 Nonlabens sp. | reverse complement strand
GTGTATAGCAATGGCTTCATGTCTGCACGAGCAGCGTATATCGCTGCCGTGTAACCTGCTGGTCCAGAGCCTATAATTAAACATTTAACGCGTTCTATTTGTTCAGACATAATCATTCATTTATCTCACAAAGTTACGTTTTGTAAACGCCATTACGAACCCGTTTGCATCATTATTTATTATCACTTTATTAAGGGGTGCAATAATGATTGTATGAATTTCGCTTTCGCGAAAGCTACCTACCCAACAACCAGAGTAAACCAACCACAAGCCTGCTGCATCAAATTCTCTCGTTTGATATGCCAATTTGCATCTAGCCGTCTAAAATCGTAACATTACACTTTATAAAAATGTAAATGGAAGGACAGAAAATTAATCAAGAGGACGGGAAAATTATTGAGAATAAAGAGTTGAATATATGGGAGGCGCTCATTCCTGTCATCGCACTGGTAGCGATGCTGGCGTTTAACGTTTATGTTTTTGGCGATTCCTCACTAGGCGGTTCTAACCAGTTTATACTTTTAATGGGCGCCGCAGTGGCTGGAATTGTAGGTCATTTTAACAAGGTGAGTTACGAAACCATGATTGAAGAAGTCGCGCAAAACCTAAAGTCGACCTCGGGCGCGATTCTTATCTTGCTTATGGTAGGTGCACTTGCAGGTACCTGGCTTGTGAGTGGCATTATACCCACGATGATTTATTATGGACTCGATATCCTAAACCCTACTATTTTTCTTGCCGCTTGTGTAATTATATGTGCTATCATATCTGTCGCTACGGGTAGCAGCTGGACAACTAGTGCGACGGTAGGTATCGCACTTATAGGAATAGCCAGCGCCCTGGGCATAAGTGCAGGTATGACAGCTGGCGCAGTGATAAGTGGCGCTTATTTTGGCGATAAGTTGAGTCCATTAAGTGACACAACAAACCTCGCTCCCGCTATGGCTGGAACGGACCTTTTTACACACATTAAATACATGAGTTTAACGACCGTACCTACTATTATAATTACGCTCATTATCTTTATAATATTAGGTTTTACCATCACCACATCTGGTGAAGCCGATGTTAGTAAATACCAAGAAGTTATCAATGCAACTTTTAACACATCACCATGGTTATTTCTCGTTCCCATAGCAGTTATCGCTATGATTGTTAAAAAGGTGAGTCCGCTTATTGCACTGCTTGTAGGAACACTGCTTGCCGGTATTTTTGC
>JANQTO010000230.1 GCA_030731685.1 Nonlabens sp. | reverse complement strand
GCAATACCGGTCCCTATGGAATATCCTACAATGATGATGTTTTCCTCTTTGTAATCACGTTTTACACGGTCGTAAACGGTTTGCATGTCTTCAAAAAGTCGTTCTTGTGAGGTTATTTCTCCGCTGCTTTTACCATAACCAGCATAGTCTATCATAAAAACGTCATAACCCAGTGGTAAGAGATTTTCAGACTCATTACCTACACTTTTTAAACTACCCGCATTGCCATGTAAATAAAGTATGACACCTTTGGAATCATCTGCTTTAAACAACAAGCCGTTAATGGTATCACCTCGTTTTGTGATGATATTTTCCTCTGTAAATTCGTTTGCAAATTCAAATTTGTAATCAGCATCCAAAACCTCTGGAAAAAACAACAGGCGTTCTTGGTAAAAGAACAGTGCGACACAAATTGCCAGGTAGCCTACAACCAAAACGATAAATAGGCGCTTAATGAATTTTATCATGATTTGCAGACCGATAAGACCGCCTGATTTAATTTTTGTTACTCAATGTTTTAACGTACAATGTTGGTAAGTTAGATAAACGAATTCCTGCTGGTTTTAGTTCTTCAAAGATGTTATTAAAGCTTACTCGATGGTTTTCTACACAACAAACAACGTCTCGACTTTCGCTCGACATGGTTTGTATAAAGCTTTTGTTATGATTTTTCAAAGTCAAATTCTTACCTCGTGACTTTCGCTCGACATCGTTTGTTCAAATCTTTCGTTAGACTATGCTAATACTGAAACTAGATTTAAACTTGAGCTTAAACTTAAATTTAGGTTTTTCTAAGTCTGTATCACCCCAAGATTAAATGGCTTCTCGATAGGCGCATGATTTGCAGCTTCGATACCCATACTTATCCAGTGGCGTGTGTCGCGTGGGTCTATGATAGCGTCTGTCCATATGCGTGATGCTGCGTAGTATGGAGAAACCTGCTCGTCGTAACGGTCTTTTGTCTTTGCAAACAATTCTTCTTCTTCTTTTTCGGTAAGTTTTTTACCCGATTTTTCTAGGGATGCTTTTTCGATTTGCATGAGGACTTTTGCTGCGCTGTTACCACTCATTACCGCAAGCTCTGCACTAGGCCATGCCACGATAAGTCTTGGGTCGTAGGCTTTACCGCACATCGCATAATTACCTGCTCCATAGCTATTCCCTACGATTACGGTAAATTTAGGAACGACACTGTTTGAAACGGCGTTGACCATTTTAGCACCATCCTTAATAATACCACCATGTTCTGATTTGGAACCTACCATAAAACCGGTGACGTCCTGAATGAATAGCAACGGTATTTTTTTCTGATTACAATTTGCTATAAATCGGGTGGCTTTATCAGCACTATCACTATAAATCACACCGCCAAATTGCATCTCACCTTTAGCCGTTTTAACAACCTTACGCTGATTTGCAACAATACCTATCGCCCAGCCGTCTATGCGGGCATAACCTGTTATAATAGTCTGACCGTAACCATCTTTGTACGGCTCAAATGAGTCGGCATCTATCATGCGCTCTATAAGTTCCATCATGTCATATTGCTCGTTACGCTTTCGCGGAAGCGAACCAAATAATCCCTCAGGGTCCAGCGCAGGCTTTACTGCTGCTATTCTATTGAATCCTGCTTTGTCAAAATCGCCTATTTTGTTAAATATGGATTTGATTTTATCAAGAGCGTCTTTATCGTCTTTGGCTTTATAGTCTGTTACGCCACTAATCTCACAGTGTGTTGTTGCACCGCCTAGGGTTTCATTATCGATGCTCTCACCTATGGCTGCCTTCACTAGATACGAACCTGCAAGGAAAATACTACCTGTTTTATCTACGATTAGTGCTTCGTCGCTCATAATGGGCAAGTATGCTCCACCGGCAACACAACTACCCATAACGGCAGATATTTGGGTGATTCCCATACTGCTCATCACCGCGTTATTACGGAATATGCGTCCAAAATGCTCCTTATCAGGGAAAATCTCGTCCTGCATAGGAAGATAAACACCTGCACTGTCTACGAGGTAAATGATGGGAAGTCTGTTTTCTATGGATATTTCTTGTGCTCGTAAATTCTTTTTACCCGTAATAGGAAACCATGCACCAGCTTTCACAGTCGCATCATTTGCTACAACAATGACCTGCTTACCCTGTACGTGTCCTATTTTTACCACGACGCCGCCACTTGGGCAACCGCCATGCTCAGCATACATACCTTCACCTGCAAACGCACCTATTTCTATGGCATTTTCAGGCTTATCTAGTAAATAATCTATACGCTCACGCGCAGTCATTTTTCCCTGAGCGTGCAGTTTCTCGATGCGTTTTGCACCGCCACCTTGGGCTACTTTTGCAAACCTAGTGCGCAGTTCAGAGAGTAATAATTTATTGTAATCTTCGTTTTTGTTGAAGTTTAAATCCATGTAAAAAGTCTTTGCTCAAAAATAAGGTATAAATTTAGTTTCCCTAGAATTAACGGCTATCAACAATCGCAATAAGCACTGATATCTTTGTTAGAACCAAAAACTACCAAAATATCATCTTTCTCAATAGTTGTTTCTGGTTTGACGATTCCTAAACTTTCCTTATTGATTGATTTTTTACCTATGAGGTTTACGCGGTCTCGCTTGCGCAATATGGTAACAAGTTGTAGGTGATATTTATTTATCTCGTCTAGTTGCTTAACGCTTTTACCTACAAAGTCGGCTTTTGCGTGAACCTCAGAAATGGTGAAATTATTGTCAAGCTGATAATTTTCTAGGGTGGTTTTAAAGTTGATTTGTTTGGTAAGTCTGTCTGCCGTGTCTTTTTCTGGGTGCACTAGATTATCTACACCCATTGCAGTTAAGACCGTGTCATGAATAGGTGATAGTGCTCTACTTATCAATTTAACATCAGATAGTTTTTTAACGATAGCGGTGGTTATAATCGCAGCGCCTTCATTCTCTCCTATTGCCACAACTACAAGGTCTGTTTCTTTCAGTGGCAATGCACTGTAGGCTAGCTCGTTTGTAGAATCCATGCATATCGCATGGGCTATCTTGTCCTTTACGAGATTGATTTTATCCATATCGCTGTCTATTCCTATGACCTCATTACCTGTTTCGGTAAGGCTTACGGCAAGAGACATTCCAAAGTTCCCGAGTCCAAAAACAATAATTTTCATACAATTACAACTTAGTTAATTAAAATATTTTCCTTAGGATACTCATAAAACTGATGGTTCAACTCTCTAAGTATTCCAAACAATAAATTGAGCATTCCTATACGTCCTACAAACATGGTAACGATAAGTATGCACTTACTGCCAGACGTTAAGGTAGGCGTTAAATTAAGACTTAAACCTACGGTACAGTAGGCTGAAAAACTTTCAAAAGCAATTTTCATAAAATCGGTTCCACTAGGTTCGCATAACAACATTCCCAGTGTAGAGAGTCCTATGCATAGTAACGATATAAATAATATGGCAAATGCCCGTGACGTAGATTCTGAGCTTATACGTCTTCTAAATAGTTGAATACGGCTTTTACCTCTTGCAATAGCCATAATGTTTAGAAAAGCTAGAGCAAACGTGCTGGTTTTAATACCACCAGCGGTAGAACCCGGCGAGCCACCTATCCACATAAGTAATATGATAACAAGTATCGTAGGCACCTGCAGCAGCGTAAAATCTGACGTGTTAAAACCTGCAGTTCTAGGAGTAATTGCATGAAACATCGCTGCTGTTATCTTACCAAAAGTACTGTCGTGTTCCAGCAAGATGTGGTTGTATTCCAGAACGCCCACGAGAAGGAAACCTAGGACTATAAGCACAGTAGTCGTTGTAATGACAATTTTAGTATTGATTGTAACAACTCTAAAGTCTGGTAAAAAACCTGTGCCGGTATAATTAAATTTAAGACGTGACTTGAGATAATGTACTAGGTTTATGAGAACACCGTGTCCTATGCCGCCTAGAACTATCAGTGCCATAATTATCCATTGCATGCCATAGTTGAATTTAACTACGTTCTCGTTGAGACCATTAGTAAGCGTAGAGAATCCTGCATTACAAAAAGCAGATATCCCGTGAAAAAATGCAAAGAACCATTTGTTCTCTAACCCATCAACGTCGGCAATATTCCAGTAAATCAATAGCACGCCTATAAATTCTATGCCCAGTGTAATAATAACCACGTTTACAGCAGTTCTAAAAACATCGCCCAGACTTTCTTGTGACATAAAATCCTTTACGTTCAAACCTTCTTTAAAGGAAGTAGAAC
>JANQTO010000229.1 GCA_030731685.1 Nonlabens sp. | reverse complement strand
CTGTTCGTTTGCACGTCCAGCACGAGCATGGCGAGGTTGTTTACACCGTTTGCTTTGAGTGATTTATGGTGACTGGCGACAATTCTATTAACAGTTGCCTGCATTTCATAATCAAGTGTCGTTGTGATTTTTTTTGCACCATATTCTCTGTGTGCTCGTTGTAACAGATGGGGTGCAAGCTGTGGCACGCTAAAATCTTGAATAGGCACTTCTTCAGACACCGCAAGTTCGTAATCCATAGGCGTTATGATGCCTTCGGTTTTCAATTTAAGAAGTAGTGCGTTGCGTTTATCGGTTAGCAAGTTTCCACGTGTTCCTGGGTATATAAGTCCTGGCGCGTTCGGTAACACGGCGAGTGTTGCACTTTCAGACCAGCTCAGTTCGTGCGGTCTTCTACCAAAATACCGCCAAGACGCCATTTCTAGTCCGACTACATTACCGCCATAAGGTGCATGCGATGCATAGAGCTTCAGAATTTCTTCTTTAGAGTGACGCACTTCCAGTCGTGTCGCCCAGATAAGTTCTATGAATTTCTCGAGGTATTTTCTATTTCGCTTTCGCGAAAGCCTAATAACCTGCTGCGTAATGGTACTACCACCACGTACCACCCGACCGGCTTTATGGTTGTCTTGAATTGCGTGGATTATAGAAACCGGATTAAAGCCTGGATGCTCGTAAAAGTGTGCGTCTTCATACTGCAACAAGCACTGTTTATAACGAAAGGGCAAACTGTCCACGGCAGGGAAACGCCACTGGTCGTCGGCAGCAATGTGGGCATCTAACAAGCGGCCGTCGCTGCTTTCTATAACGGTGGAATAGGGAACGTTAAATAAGGTACTTGGCAAACACAGCGCATACCAAACCAGTAAAATAGCGGTAATGCTTAGCTTTATTTTGTGTTTGTACAACCATTTTTTCATCACACTACAGCTGAAACAATAACTTTCCCAACTTGCACACCATCGTCATCAAACTCTGGGACTTCCAGCCCATGCAGCCTCGCTTGCTCGGTGTAATAGTCTTTGCGCGAGCGATGAGGTTCACTAATGGCATGAATTACCGGAGCCAAAAGTTCGCCATGCAGCACGTTGATTATTAAGGTAATTAAATAGTTTCTATGGACAAGGTTTACGGGTGCATCTGGATTTTTAAGACCTTTTTTGCCTGCAAGCATGTTTATAGGATTGCGGTCGTCACCTATTAAACCGCCTGGTCGTATAATGGTTGCGGTGTGGTAAGATTCTCTCACAAGCAATTCTGCAGCGAGTAGTTGCTTACCATTATTGCTAGTGGCATTTCCGGGATGTGTCTCGTTATACTGAGGAAAATCTGTAGTATCTTCAAAAACCGAGGTGCTAGAAATAAAAATAAGTTGTTCCAGCGATAAGGCTTTAACAAGATTCAATACCTGTGATAGTTTCTTAGGGAAATCTGCATCAGGATTAGACCGCACTCCTGGCGGTATGTCAATGATTAGCACATCCAGCCCATCCAAAAATTCAGTAATACTTTCTGAAACGCCGTGTTCAGTAAGTACCAGTTCAAAAGCCTGTATTCCAGCAGCTTGTAGGTCTGGTATTTTAGACGCGCTTGTTGTTGTACCTTTTACAGCGTGACCTTGTGCTATAAGCGATTGTGCAAGTGGTAATCCCAACCAGCCACAACCTAAGATACCGATTGTTTTCTCATTCATTAATGATGCTATCTAGTTGTTTTTCAGTTATTTTGAGTTGGTCGTCGAGTGTGATTTTTTGTTTGCGTAAAATTGCATCGTTGAGTACAAACGGCATGCTCATCATGGCCGCTTGTCTTGGTTTAACCTGAAGTTCCTTAGATTTTAGTAGGTCAAAGGATGCACCATAGAAAAGCAGCTCAGGTTGCTGGTCAGCAGTAAAGGTAAGGCTCAGTTCTAGCGGCTCGTTATCTACTACATAGTAACTTACTAGCCTGTTGCCCCATCTATTATCGAGTACGTTACCGGTTTTGGAGTTTGTTTTAGGGGTAATACCGTTGATACCAGCGTCTTTAAAAGTAAATTTTTTATCTACAAAAAGTTCGATGCGGTTCAGCGCTTTCTCACTGGCCACTGTCAATGCTACGGTGCGCAGGCCGTTAATCGTTGTGTCTTGTTTTACGGTCACGGCTATCTCAGGCATTTCTAGGTATGGTGCGTCGGCTATGTAGTTGAATCCTGTGCCATATTTGGACTCGATGGTGTTGCCATCTACAGCCGGTTTTTGTGCGTTTTCGCCCATTTTTAGTGCGGTCCAGTCGTTTATCGCCGCATCATAGGTTGCCCATTGCGCGGTTTGTTGCTGCTGGTCTATGAGATACACCAGGCTGGTAGATTCTGGTTGGTCTGTGGAGAAGTTCGCTTTCGCGAAAGCGTAACAAATACAACCAACTCCAGCAATTAAAGCACCCAGTGCAAGCAACTGTTTCTTGCGATAATGCGCAAAAACAGATGCCAGCAAACCAAAAAGTAACGCAGCAATCACAGCGGCAACAAATAAAATCTTCATGCCCAGTGCTACGGGAAATGCTTTAATAAAAGGCGTAAAAATAAAGAGTGCAGGAATACATAAAAGCGTCAAAATAAATAAATTTGGCCGTGTTTGTTTAATATTAAGCCATAACGCACCTAATCCTAAAATAAATGGAAGGATAAAATATCCTGCGCCTGGTAAATAAATGTTGCCTAGTAAACCGCCATCGCCCACTGGGAATGCAACGAGTAAACAAATAATCCATAATAAAAACAATGGTGCAATGCTCAAGCTTGCAACATTACCTAATTTATAATACTTGTGATATAGGAAAAAACTAATGGCAATCGTTACTAGTGCGGCAGCCGCAATAAGCCAGTAACCGTTATAAGGAAAACCGTGTAGCTGATTCACATAAAAACTACTATTTACTGCATTCATGGCTTCCCACAAGGCAACTGAGAAAAAATAACCGATAGCCAGCGAACCCAAAAATGGTACAAAACCGCCAAAAAGAGCTTTTGCTTTTATGCGTTTTTTCTTAAAGCCATAAATTATTAATACAATAAATAAAATTCCCGAACCTATGATGAGCCACGGCAACCAGCTGAATGGAAAGCTCACCATTTTTACTAGCGGTAAAGGGAAATAGATAAGGTCATCGCCTTTGGTAGTTTTGAGCCCGTTGCTTAAGTCAATTTCAGAAAAGTGACTGAGTAATGGCATTAAATAACTGCCCTGGTGAGCAAGTGTGTTGCGGTCCAGTCGCTCGTAGGAATCTAGTTGCGTGTGGTAGTCGTAGTGGTCATCTATAAAGGCAAAATTGAGTCCGTTTATGTCGCCATCTTCACGGAAAATGGTTAGGTCCGTATCGTTCGGAATCATTTGGTAAATGCTGTAGGCCAGCGAGTGCGCAACAGGATATTGCGTTCCTGCTTCTTTAAATTCTTCAATGATTTTACGGTTACCGCCATTTGTTTCTAGCAACATATAGCTAGGTCCACCGCTGCCACGTGCTTCAAAATTAAGCACCATGCCCACATCTTGCGCCCATGGGTGATGATTTACAAAGATATCGGCACCGCTAAGCCCAAGCTCCTCAGCATCGGTAATAAGGATAATGACATCGTTTTTTGGCTGTTTACCACTGGCTTTGAAAGCGCGTATGCCTTCTAGAATAGTTGCAACACCGCTGCCTGCGTCACTTGCGCCTTTACTAGAATGTGGGTCGCTGTCGTAGTGAGAAAGTAGTAAAAGGGCTTTGGTATTATTAGTTCCCTTAATTCTAGCGAGGATATTAGTAGGTTTGGCCAGTACGCCATTATGAGACAATGCAAAACCCGTTTGATTGCTGGTTTCTAAGCCCAATTTTTGCAACTCACTTTCTATGTAATTTCTAACGCGTTCGTGGGCTTGTCCACTACCCGAATAGTGTGGTTCTATAGAAAGCATTTTTACATGTTCCAGTGCTCGGGCTGTGGACCATTCAGTTAAAGGCACGTCGCTGGGTGTATCACTGGATGGTGTCTCGCCAGCAAGTGCATACCATACTAGTGCTAAAATGATAAGAAAACTGGCAGCGGCGGTCCAGCTGGATACGGGTTTTATGTATTGATTGTAACTCATGGTTAATTTTTAGGTGGTTGTTGCTTATGACTACTAATCTATGTTCTTCCATTTACCTTTCCTAAAATACATGTTACTGAATTTAGGGGAATCAAATACGAGATAAAAATCCCAAGTTTCTCTATAGATTGTTGGGTTAGAGTGCATGAT
>JANQTO010000228.1:4155-4264 GCA_030731685.1 Nonlabens sp. | reverse complement strand
GAAAAAGAGGCGAAGGCCGTTATTAAAGAAGCAAACGTTGAAGGCGAGCGTATTAAAAATGAAAAAACGTTCAAGGCCAAGGAGAAATTCATTGAGCTAAAATCGCAGC
>JANQTO010000228.1:0-4145 GCA_030731685.1 Nonlabens sp. | reverse complement strand
TCTAGCGAACTTGCAACAAATAAGCAACTTGCACAAAAACTTGAAGAACAAGTGAAAGACGTTGATGAAAAACGTGAGGCGCTTTTAAAACAAAAAAATGAAGTTGATAAAATGCACGCGTCTCAAGTAAGACAGCTTGAAGTAATAAGTAGCATGAGTGCTGAGGATGCTAAGAAACAACTTGTAGAATCACTTAAAGATACTGCACGTGCCGAGGCTATGAGCATTGTACAAAGCACCATCGAAGAAGCAAAACTTACCGCAACGCAAGAAGCGCGCAAAGTCATTATCAATACCATACAACGCATAGGTACAGAAGAAGCTGTAGAAAACTGTGTATCTGTATTCAACCTTGAAAGTGATGAGGTTAAGGGTCGTATCATAGGTCGTGAAGGTCGTAACATACGTGCAATAGAAGCTGCAACGGGTGTTGAGATTATTGTAGACGACACCCCAGATGCTATTATTCTATCTTGTTTTGATTCTGTAAGACGTGAGGTCGCTAGGCTTTCATTACATAAGCTTGTTACTGATGGCCGTATTCACCCAGCGCGTATAGAAGAAGTCGTAGAAAAAACTAGAAAACAAATAGACCAAGAAATTGCTGAGGTAGGTAAACGTACCGTAGTAGATCTTGGTATCCATGGCCTGCACCCGGAACTTATTAAAATGGTAGGTCGTATGAAGTATCGTTCATCATACGGACAGAATTTACTCCAGCACAGTAGAGAAGTAGCAAAATTATGTGGGACGATGGCAGCAGAGTTAGGGCTGAATCCTAAAATGGCAAAACGCGCAGGTCTTTTGCACGATATAGGTAAAGTTCCAGAAACTGAAGATGAGACGCCTCACGCAATCCTAGGTATGAACCTTGCTGAGAAGTTCGGTGAAAAAGCAGAGGTTTGCAACGCCATAGGAGCTCACCACGACGAGATAGAAATGACATCCTTACTTTCTCCTATTGTACAGGTTTGTGACGCAATAAGCGGTGCAAGACCTGGCGCTAGAAGACAGGTACTTGATTCTTACATACAGCGATTAAAAGATTTAGAGGATATCGCTTTCGGTTTTGGTGGTGTTGAAAAGGCCTATGCCATACAAGCTGGTCGCGAACTACGTGTTATTGTAGAAAGCGAAAAAATAAGTGATGAAAAAGCAGCACAGCTCTCTTTTGAAATCTCACAGAAAATACAAACAGACATGACTTATCCAGGTCAGGTAAAAGTGACCGTCATACGGGAAACCAGAGCAGTGAATATCGCTCGATAATTATCGATAATATTTAAAATACAAAACCGCAACTTTTTGAGTTGCGGTTTTTTTGATGAATGTTTGAAAGCTCCCTAAAGCTTTTTTGAATTCAAAACCGTCCTGCCTCACGGTGGTTCAGCTTCATTATAAAGGTTAAAATAAACAACGTCTATTTCACAAATGTCCCCACAAGTGTTTTCTGTCCTACGTTATTTTAAGATTTTAATCTTGCAGTTAATCTTTATAACTGCCATAAAAATAGACCGATAATAGAGTATGCCGAAATTATAGCAGACCTATTTTACTGCTAGACCAAAGAGATAACAAGCTCCTAACATTCTCTTAAAGATGAGGCGCTGCAAGAACATATAATATTGAAAATACAAAAACCGCAACTCGTAAAAGTTGCGGTTTTTTTAATAGTAAGATTATTATGAAACTCTCGTTATTCTTGAGTGTCAACTCATAACCCATAACCCATAACTCCGAACTAGATTCCTACTCATCGTAGATGTTATCATATCCTTTCTCTGGTACTTCAAAAAACTTTCCTGTTACATAACGGTAACGTCTGTCTAGTTTTGCAAGTTCGTTTCTGTCTTCTAGGTCAAAGTTGATTCTTGCTGCTGCTAGATTTTCCTTAATACGACCTTCATTAGTTGATTTAGGGATAACCGCCGTTCCTCTCATGGCAGACCATGCGATTAATACTTGTCCTTCGGTAGCGTGGTGTTTTTTTGCTAGTTCTTTAATAGTTTCGAGCTCAAACATATTAGGCTCGTCTTCTTGTTTCATACCGTCACTGCGGTCACCGCTACCTAAGGGTGAATATCCCGTGAGGTGAATCCCTTTATGATTACAGTATGTCAACAACTCATTCTGTTGTAACAATGGGTGCAGTTCCACTTGATTCATTTCAGGAACCTCCGTGGTATGTTCTAGTAAATCGTCGAGTTTTTTAGTAGAAAAGTTTGAAACGCCTAAATGCTTTGCAAGACCTTTTTCTTTGAGTTCTACCATGGCTTTCCATGTATCGGGAATGGGAGCTTCTTCGGTTGAAAGATAATCTTCTGGTCCACTAGCGTTCATTGCATCTGGTTTGAAGGCAACGGGCCAGTGCATGAGGTATAAATCTAGATAGTCTAGTTGTAAGTCGCTTAGTGTTTGCTTGAGCGCTGGCTCGACATCTTTAGGCAAGTGTGCATTGTTCCATAGTTTTGAAGTGATCCACACATCTTCACGTTTGATATCTCCTTTTGAAAAAACCTCGTTCAGTGCTTCTCCTATTTCTTTCTCATTGCCATAAATTGCAGCGCAGTCTATGTGCTTATAACCAGCTTCTAGCGCTGTAATGACAGCTTGTTTTACCTCGCCTGGCTTTGACTTCCATGTTCCCAGACCTATAGCTTCCAGTTCATCTCCATTATTGAATGTAAGTGTTTTCATGATTGTTTTTTTGTAAAGTTAGCTTTCGCGAAAGCGAACTCCAAACAACCCGAACCACTTTATAAAAACTTTGTGACTAGGTAGAAGCAGAGATTTTAAGCTCGCGGATGGTGTTTTTCCATCACTTTTGTGAGGTGAACGCGGTCCACGTGCATATAAATTTCAGTAGTGGTAATGCTTTCATGGCCCAGCATGAGCTGTATGGAGCGCAGGTCGGCACCGTTTTCTAGCAAATGTGTCGCAAAGGAATGCCTAAAGGTGTGTGGGCTTATGGTTTTTTTAATGCCGGCGGTAATCGCTAGCTGTTTAATGATATGAAATATCATCGCCCGAGTAAGTCCAGCACCGCGTCTATTCAAGAATAGGGTATCGGTATGCTTTGGCTTTGGGTTGTTGTGAACACGTACCTCGTTACGATAGCGCTCGATAATCTTTATGGTAAAATCGCCTATAGGTACAAAGCGCTCCTTATTTCCTTTACCTGTTACTTTAATGAAGCCTTCTTCGAAAAATAAATCGCTTAATTTTAAGGTTAGCAACTCACTCACACGCAAGCCACAACCATAAAGGGTTTCGAGAATGGCGAGGTTGCGCTCACCTTCGGGTGTGGAGCGGTCTATCGCTTTTATGAGCATGTCTATTTCTTGCGTGCTCAAGGTATCTGGTAGTTTACGACCTAGTCGTGGTGCTTCAATAAGTTCCATAGGATTATCCTTGCGGTATCGCTCAAGAATTAGATATTGAAAGAATGCATTCAAACTGCTTATGGCCCGTGCTTGTGAACGCGGTTGCACTGTTTTTGCAAGTTCATATATATAGGTACGCAGGTTATCGCTTGAAATAGAATCAGGAATGGCTGTGTCACCATTGCTTTCTAACCACATATGTAACTTCTGTAAATCGCGTTTGTACGCAAGAATGGAGTTTGCAGCAAGGCTACGCTCTAGGCGTGCGTATTGTAAAAATGATTTTATGGCCGTATTCCAATTCATATATCTCTCAAAAAACAGTAACAAATGGCTAGGTGCAAGATAACATGAGACTTAATAAATCTGTGTAAATCGCAGTAAACTTTAGTTTTTGTGATTAATTGTATTATATAAATACTTGATAATCAATTATATTAACAACCCTTTAACTCGATTTAATAATTTGTTGGGAAATTTCCTTCAAAAGGAAATGTAATCTTGCATTGTCAATAATGACGACCAAAACTAAAACAACAATCAAATGAAAAAATTTATCATTGCAGCAGCATTAGGAGTATTCGGTGTACTTTCTGTACAGGCACAAGAAATTGACTTTGGAGTAAAAGTAGGAGCTAACTTTGCAAAGCTTCAAGGAGACGACATTGAAGATGCAAATGGAAGAACAGGTATTCATGTAGGTCTTACAGGTGAATATATGTTCGGTGAGTCTTTCGGACTTCAAGTAGAAGCTGTTTACTC
>JANQTO010000227.1:11037-17329 GCA_030731685.1 Nonlabens sp. | reverse complement strand
GCATGATAGGCTACCACGCCGTTCCCGTGATTGCTGACGCCTATATGAAAGGAATACGCAATTATGATGTAGGCAAGGCCTTTGAAGCCATGCAACATAGTGCAACACAAGACAAATTAGGACTTAAATCATATAAAGAACTGGGTTTCATCTCGGTAGAAGAAGAAAGTGAGTCAGTCTCCAAAACGCTGGACTATGCATATGACGACTGGACCATAGCCCAAATGGCCAAAGAGCTAGACTCCATAGAAGTTTATAAAAAGTATATCGCAAGAGCTCAAAACTATAAGAATATGTATAATCCCGAAAGCGGTTTTATGCAAGGTAGAGTACGCAATACTTGGTTCGGGCCCTTTGACCCATACGAGGTGAACTTCAATTATACCGAAGCAAATGCGTGGCAATATAGCCTCTACGCGCCACAGGACATTACAGGTCTTATAGAACTTATGGGCGGCGATGCAGCTTTTGAAAAACACCTAGACGCGATGTTTACAGCACAGCAGCAAACGGCAGGTCGCGACCAGGCAGACATTACAGGACTTATAGGACAGTACGCTCATGGTAATGAACCAAGTCACCATATGGCATACCTCTATAATTACATAGGTAAACCTGCAAAAACACAAGAAAAAATACACGAGATTCTCACGACGCTTTATAAAAACGACCCAGACGGTATTTCTGGAAATGAAGATTGTGGACAGATGAGCGCCTGGTACGTACTTAGCTCGATGGGCTTTTATCCCGTAACGCCAGGCAGTAACAACTATGCCATCGGGTCGCCACTTTTCAAAAAGGCCACTATCAACCTAGAAAATGGTAAAACCTTTATCATTAGTAAGGAAGGTGCTGGTAAATATATCGCTTCCGCGAAAGCGAACTCCACAACCTACAATAAAACATTTATAACACATGACATGATTATGAATGGCGGCACACTGACGTTCACCATGTCAGAAAAACCGACTTCTTGGGGAGCAAACATGGCAGCTGCACCGCAATCAACTATTGAAGATGAGATTATTACCGCGACGCCATTTATAGAAAAAGGTTCTA
Organism: Nonlabens sp.; assembly: GCA_030731685.1. Classification (GTDB taxonomy): domain Bacteria; phylum Bacteroidota; class Bacteroidia; order Flavobacteriales; family Flavobacteriaceae; genus Nonlabens. The sequence continues at coordinate 16,270 of JANQTO010000227.1, read as the reverse complement.
TCGCGTTTCCAGATTCTACGGTGATACATCTTAAAACAGTTACTAAAGATGCTAGAATTTATTATGCAATTAACGGCAGTAAGGAACAGGAATACCTGCAGCCCTTCACATTGAAAGACGCTGTTTCACTTACTGCCTACGCAGTAAAAGACAGTGTTTACAGTCCTAGAATTACAACGGCGTTTTTCAAATATGACGCAAATCGCAGCATAAACTTGAAACACAGCTATGCAAACGAGTACAGCGCTGGTGGAGATAACGCACTAATAGATGGCATGAAGGGAACGCTCGATTTTAGGAGCGGCTCCTGGCAGGGAACGCAAAATGCTTTTATAGATGCGACCATTGATTTAGGTGCCTCAAAACGTATTTATAATGCTGACGTGTCGTTTCTAAAGGACCAACGCAGCTGGATATTTTACCCTAAACAAGTGACCATCGAGTTTCTGGACGAGAATAAAAGCGTCGTGCGCTCAAAAACACAAGAGATGCCAGTGCCTATAAACGAGGAAATTACAACGATAACAACTATTGCTATAAAGTTACCTGCACGCGTAAATGTGCGTTATGTACGAGTAACCGCAGTACCGCAAGGCAAGTTGCCTTCTTGGCATTTAGGCTTTCCATATGACGGCACGGCATGGACGTTTATGGACGAAATTACCATCAAATAAAAAATGATTTTTATAATCATATTTACCTACATTTAACCACATTCAAAAAACAACCAATGGATAACAATCAGAACAAATCGGCACTGGCCACTTTAGTAACCGTCTTCTTTTTTTGGGGATTTATTGCTGCATCAAACGGCGTATTCATTCCGTTTTGTAAAACCTATTTTGACATAGACCAGTTTCAATCGCAGCTTGTAGATTTTGCCTTTTACTTTGCATATTTCTTAGGTGCCCTAGCACTGTTTGTACTTTCCAGTTCGTTTAAAAAAGATATTTTAAATACCATAGGTTACAAAAAAGGTATTATTTACGGTTTATTGATATCTGCCATAGGTGCGTTAGTTATGTATCCTTCTATCGCAGGTGCTGAGCAAGGTGACACTGTTGTTTTTTATTATGTTCTTGGTGCTTTATTCATTGTGGGCCTAGGATTCTCATTACAGCAAACTGCTGCAAACCCTTTTGCAATTGCGTTAGGTGACCCTAAAACGGGTTCTCATCGTTTAAATCTTGCTGGTGGTATTAACTCCTTTGGTACGACGATAGGACCTATTGTTGTTGCTCTTGTGATTTTTGGCTCTACTCCACTTTCCGGCGCAGAACTAACTGCGATGATTGAGAACAATGAGATTAAATTAACAACCATACAGGCACTTTATTTAGGAGTAGGTGCTTTATTCCTATTAGCAGCTGCACTTTTTCATTTTTCTAAAAAGCTCCCTGCACTTAAAAATGACACACCTTTTGAACCAGCAAATAAGGCACGTAATTTATTGATTGCTCTTGCATTGGTTATTTTGGGATGTTTCGGTTATATTTTCAGTACCTATGCAGGAACCGCAGTAGCCGATTCCAGTTTAGAGAATACAAGACTTATTTTATTATTTATAGCTCTTTTTGCAGTCGTTACCTCTGTGCTTGTTGCAAACAAGAGTGCTGCAAAAAACAATATAGGTTGGGGCGCTATGAAATATCCACAACTTGTTTTGGGTATGCTTGCCATTTTTTGTTATGTAGGCGTTGAGGTTACCATTCAAAGTAATTTAGGTGAGCTTTTAAAACAAGTGGCAGACGCTGCTGCAAATCTGAATCCGCTGGGGTTACCTGTTCTGGACGATGCACAAATTGCACCTTACATATCACTTTATTGGGGTGGTTTAATGATAGGTCGCTGGGTAGGCGCCATTACGGTATTTAATCCAAGTACAGGTCTTAAGAAATGGTTGCTCATATTAGTTCCTTATGTGGCGTTTGGAGTTATTTTATTGGTGAACTTCGGAAAATACACGACAAATGAAATTCTCATTTTTTGTGTCTGCATTGCCATTCAAATCGTTGGGTTTTTTCTTGCAAAAGACAACCCGGTTAAAACCTTGAAGATATTTGCGAGCCTAGGAGTTCTGGGTGTGTTAATCGGTTTGTTTTCTACCGGTAATGTTGCTTTGTTTGCTTTTCTTTCTGGTGGCTTATTCTGTTCTATTATGTGGCCTTGTATATTTACATTGAGCATCGCAGGTTTGGGAAAATATACCTCACAAGGTTCTGCATTCTTAGTCATGATGATTTTAGGTGGCGCTATCATACCACCATTACAAGGTAAAATAGCCGATATTTTTAGCATACAATCATCATACTGGATTGCAGTCATGTGTTTTGCATACTTATTACTTTATGCTTTTAGGGCAAAAGCGGTTCTTGATAAACAAGGAGTTACCTATTAAAAATCATTTTAGTAAAGGAAGGCCCATTCTACAAGATGGGCCTTTTTCTTTGCTTTTTTTTAGGTATCTTGTTTTACTTTTAAATTATCATCGCTATGAACCGAAGAAACTTTTTGAGAAACGCATCCATTAGCGGAGCTGGAATAGCGGCTGCAGCAACTGGAATTAGTTGTAATTCTACTAACACCAAAGAAAAAGAAACAAACTCAACCAGTATGCCCATAACAAGAACATTGAACGCACCAGTGGCGATTTGCACTTGGGGTTTTACAGATGCAAATGAAACTGCCGGTAAAGCACTGGATGCTGGAATGAATGCACTAGATGCAGCGATTAAAGGTGTAGCTGTTGAAGAAGAAGACATACGCAATACAACGGTGGGAAAAGGAGGCGCTCCCGACAGGAATGGTACTGTGAGCTTAGATGCAAGCGTCATGGATTCAAACGGTAATTGTGGCGCTGTAGTGTGTGTCGAAAATATTACCAATGTAGCCGCTTTGGCAAAAGTAGTCATGCTAGAAACACCACACGTCATGCTAGCTGGTGAAGGTGCTGAGGAGCTAGCATACAAACACGGCTTCAAAGCTGATGAGTTGCTTACACCATCTAGCGCGGCAGCGTATAAAGAATGGCTTAAAACGAGCGAGTACAAACCTCTCATTAATATTGAAAATCACGATACTATAGGTATGCTCTGTATGGATAAAGACGGAGATATTGCAGGAGCATGCACAACATCTGGACTTTCTTATAAAATGAAAGGTCGTGTAGGTGATTCTCCAATTATAGGTGCTGGACTGTTTATAGATAACGAAGTAGGTGGCGCTGCCGGAACTGGTCTTGGTGAAGAAATAATCAAAACCGTAGGTAGCTTTTTAATCGTGGAACTTATGCGTCAGGGTAAAACACCACAAGAAGCATGTGAAGAAGCTATCAATAGAATTGTAACTAAACACAACAGCGTTGAAGATTTTCAAGTCGCATACATCGCAATAAACAAGAAAGGAGAAACAGGCAGCTACTGCATTCATCCAGGATTTGCCATGATGGAATATAGAAATAGCAAAAACAGCAGAATAGAAACCAAATCACACCTTAAGACCTAGCGGTGGAAGCAAGGCATAAAAAATCCCAGCCAATTATGACTGGGATTTCGAGATTCGTCAGTCACTTTAAAGTCCCCACAATAAAGTTATGATTTCATCAGTATATAAAGTGCTCGTCCCCTTACAGACTTCTTTAATATAATTTAAAGGTACCACGTATATTTAAAATGACATAAAAAATGTTACCAAGCGACATTATTTTGTGACGAACGGTATAAATACAGGTTATACGGTCCATAAAAAGTGTAATCTACATTATTCATAACCTAAAAATAAAAACGTACTCATTACTGCTACCATCTATAATCTAGTGGACAATAATTTCCGTTACTATATTGCAACCATAAAAAAATCTCAGCCAGTAATGAGGCTGAGATTTTGTCAATTATCCTAACTTAAGTCCCTACTCAAAAGTTAAGATTTCAACGTTCTATAAAGCATTAATTCCCTAAACGGTTTCTTCTATACCTTATAAAAGTACTAACTATTCATTAAACTATTGGGTAAATGTTACCAAACCACCATATATAGTTATGAGTGACATAAATAAAAATTAGAAGTCCCTATTCTCAGCAAATTTCATGATTTCGTTTTCCGAAACAAAAAAATCCCAACATGTTAAGGTTGGGACGTAACGAGCTATGTAACTTAAAATCCCTAAGTTTTACCTTACAATCGATTGCTCTATGTTTATATAATTAACATTCAACGTATTACACCCTTTAATGCTATGGAGTTTCTATCTATGCATACAAGAAATGAACGTATTATTATTTTTTTTGTCTTGTACAGTGCTATAAATCAATTATAACGTGAGATTCAAGTTTACAAGCTTTTTAAGGCAGCCGAAATACGTATCCATGTTCATTTTTACGCAGGGGTACGTATGGCACGTTATAAGTCATTGAGAAGCTCTCGATTATCGTGAACCCAATCAGTCAAAGAATCTTCGTTAGATTCTAAATTCATTTTAGCAATAATATTAGAACGATGCTTGTGAATCGTACGCACTGAGATGGATAATTGTTCTGCCATTTCTTTGGAGCTAAAGCCTTGCGCTATAAATCTTAACGTAAGTTTGACGTAAACACCGTAAGCCTTTCGTTTGTTTCCATTCCCCAGTCATACCTGCGGCAGATGCGGAAACACTAACTTCCGTTATTTTTATAAAGAGGCCTCATTTGCCACAGTCATGATTGGAGAAAAGGCTTCCGCTTTTATGGGTTAGAGAGATTTAACTTTTTTAGATTCAAAAGTTCGTACTAGAACCCATTAGGTCAGTAGTAAATAATTCAAAACACTTTTTATCAATACATTAAAAAATTTGTTATATCGAACTCAGGTTAAAAAAATATACGTTAGCAAGCTTATCTTCAATCTTGGTATGAATACTCAATTCTCCGTTAGGCTGTGGATAAAGGTACTCGAGAACCTCGTTCTCATCTATTCCTTCCAAATAAATAGACCGGAATCGCTGGCCGTCAAATCGTTGTATGAAATTACCTGATGTAGAGTTAATTATTTCCCGATTCTCTGGCTTTTCTCCTGAAATCCAAATAAATCCATCAGCGTCCTCCACAATTGACTTTATCCTTTGTATATCAATTCCTTCCCGTTGAGAAAAAGATTCTATGACAATTTCCTGTTGGCCGACACATGCAAAAATCGATAAGAAAGACATTATCAGAAAAAAATAAGGAAGCAATGCTTTCATAAGACGCTGTAAAAT
>JANQTO010000227.1:2487-11027 GCA_030731685.1 Nonlabens sp. | reverse complement strand
AAAATACATCAAATCAATTGAAAACAAAAATCCCGACCTTAAGAGTCGGGATTTATAAAATATTAGAAGTTAAAATTAACCTCCAAAATCATCAAAACGAATGTGCTCCGGTGGAACACCATAATCTTCGGCCATTTTGCTTACAGCATTGTTCATTAATGGTGGTCCACAGAAATATACTTCTATATCTTCTGGCGTATCGTGCTTAGACAAATATTGATCTATAACCACTTGGTGTATAAAACCAACAAATCCATCACCTTCGCTGTCTATATCTTGTTTTACTTTCCAGTTGTCCTCCTCCATAGGCTCAGATAAAGCTAGGTAGAATTTGAAATTTGGAAACTCACGTTCTAAGGAACGGAAGTGCTCAATATAAAACAACTCTCTCTTAGAACGACCACCATACCAGTATGTTACTTTACGGTTTGTCTTCAATGTCTTAAACAATTCATACAAGTGAGAACGCATAGGAGCCATTCCGGCACCACCACCTACATAGAGCATTTCAGACTCACTATGATTGATAAAGAACTCACCATAAGGCCCAGAAACAACCACCTTATCTCCTGGTTTCTGATTGAATATAAAAGAACTTGCAACACCAGGATTTACGTCCATCCATCCATTCTTTGCTCTATCCCATGGCGGGGTAGCAATACGCACGTTTAACATAATCTCACGACCTTCGGCAGGGAAAGATGCCATAGAATAGGCTCTTTCTACAGTTTCGGGATTTTTCATTACGAGTGGCCACAAGTTAAACTTGTCCCATTCTGCTTGAAATTTGTCTGGTGTATCGTGCTCCTCTGGATGTGCTGTGATATCCATATCCTGAAACTTCACTTCACACTTAGGAATTTCAATTTGTATATAACCACCGGCTTCATAATGCATATCTTCTGGGAGACGTACTACAAATTCCTTAATAAAAGACGCTACGTTGTAGTTACGAACAACCTCTGCCTCCCATTTCTTAATACCGAAAACCTCTTCAGGAATCTCGATAATCATATCTTGCTTCACCTTCACCTGGCAACCTAGTCTCCAACCTTCGGCAATTTCTTTACGTGAAAAGTGTGGTTCTTCTGTTGGCAGGATTCCGCCACCACCAGACTTCACGATACACTTACACTGTATGCATGTTCCACCACCACCGCAGGCCGATGGTAAAAATAATTTGTTTTCTCCAAGAGTACCTAACAAGGTGCTACCCGAACCTGTTGTTATATCACGCTCACCGTTTACGTTAATGGTAACCGGACCTGACGGTGATAATTTTTGCTTTACAAAAAGTAGTAAAGAAACAAGTATCATAGTCAGTATTAAAAACGCAACAACGGTCGCTATTACGGTTCCTGAAATATCTACTGCTAATGTCATAGTGTATCTGATTTTGCTTTATTAAATATGGACTGAACTAGTCGTTAGTGGTTAAGTTACCTAACGGCTGCTCTGTTACAGAGAGTACATCTTCTTTTGCTTTCTTCTCCTCGTCACCACCTGTTAACATACCACCAAAACTCATGAAACCTATAGCCATAAGACCTGTTACGATAAAGGTAATTCCCAAACCTCTAAGTGGTGCTGGTATGCTTGAGTAACGTATTTTTTCACGAATTGCTGCAATAGCTAGAATCGCAAGAAACCAACCTATTCCAGAACCAACACCATAGGTAGTAGCTAGTCCCAATGATGGAATCTCTCTAGACTGCATGAACAATGAACCACCCAAAATTGCACAGTTTACAGCGATAAGCGGCAAGAAGATACCCAGCGAGTTATAAAGACCTGGTGAAAATTTCTCTACTACTATCTCTACAAGCTGCACCATGGTCGCAATAGTTGCAATGAACATGATGAACGACAGGAAACTAAGGTCGTAAGAAGCATACTCAGCTCCCAACCATTTTAATGCTCCTGGTTGCAAGATGTACTGGTCAAGCATCCAGTTTAACGGTACTGTTATCGCAAGTACAAATATAACAGCAGCACCTAAACCTACGGCTGTCGTCACTTTTTTAGAAACTGCGAGGTATGAACACATCCCTAAGAATGTGGCAAAGACCATGTTATCTATGAAAATCGATTTAAAAAATAATTCTATGTGTTCCATTTGTATGTTTTTTAACTACCGGTAGGAGTGTTTTTTGCACGCTTTCGCGAAAGCGAGATAACTTAAAGCCTTAGTCTTCTATTAATGATGCGTTTCTACTACGTTGTACCCAGATAATAATTCCCACGACTATAAGCGCCATAGGAGATAATAGCATGAATCCATTATTCTCATATCCAATGGAATATAAGCCAGACTTTTCAATAGGGTCACCCAACACAGGGAAGCCAAGTAAAGTTCCCGAACCAAAAAGCTCTCTCACAAAACCTACTAAAATCAATATGAAACCATAACCCGCAGCATTACCTATACCGTCTAAGAAAGACCTCCATGGACCGTTACCTAGGGCAAATGCCTCAAAACGACCCATAATAATACAGTTTGTAATGATTAGTCCCACAAAAACAGATAGTGTTTTACTGAGCTCATAAGCATAGGCTTTAAGAACTTGGTCAACTATAATTACGAGTGCAGCAACAACTACAAGTTGCACGATAATTCTAATTTTAGAAGGTATAATATTACGCATCAAAGAGATAACCACGTTACCCACACCCAGTACAAATAGTACAGATATGGACATAACGATAGATGCTTTCAGCTCAGCAGTTATAGCAAGTGCAGAGCATATTCCCAGTACCTGTATGGTAATAGGGTTATTATCTAAAAACGGGTCAGTGATTAACTTCGTGTCTTTTTTTGATAGAATTGCCATAGTTATTTCTTTAGATTTTGGAAATAAGGTACGTAGAGCCCTAAGTCTTTTTTAATCATGGCTGTTACACCATCACCTGTAATGGTAGCTCCTGCAATAGCATCTACCTTATAATCATCTTTACGCTCATTTTTAGGGTCAGCATTACCCTTTGCAACCGTAATTCCTTTGAATACTCCGGCATCGGTAAGCAATTTCTCACCATAGAAGTCATCCATGAAATAGCGTTGCTTAATGTTTGCTCCAAGTCCAGGAGTTTCACCTTTATGGTCAAAATATGTTCCTTGAACTACCATGTCCTCGTCTACAGCGACATAGCCCCATATGGCATCCCAAAGACCTTTACCGCGTATAGGTGCTACATAAAGGGTTTTACCTTCTTTGTTCTTTCCTACAAAAAGTGGAAGCTGGCGCACCCCTTTTTCTTTTTGTGAAGTCTGTTGTTTCTTTACATCAATAAGGTATGGTTCAAAACCGCCATTTTCCTTATCATCTAAAAACTCTTGACGTGTTTGTGTTTGAACAATTTCACCATCTTTATAGGTCAGGACTATTTGTTCTGTAACATTTTCTTTAAAAGCGTCGGGCGCTTCTTTTGCACCTATGAAAATTGCACTAGTGCCATCGTTGTTATTGATACCCAGCGCATACAATATATTTTGCTGCTTTTCTATTTTTTCATTTGCTGTAATTGCTGGGCTCAAGCTAGTCGATAGGAAGGCCAAAATACCTCCTACAACCACTACCATGCCTACAGCAAATAGAATGGTATATAAATTCTTATCAGTCTTATTGTCCATGATTAAGCTGTTTTAACTTTTAAACGTTTCATACGTTGTTTTACGTTTCCTTGAACCACATAGTGATCTATTGTTGGAGCAAATACGTTCATTAAAAGAATTGCGAGGAACACTCCTTCAGGATATGCAGGGTTAAACACACGTATCATAATAGATATGAAACCTATGAGAAAACCATAAATCCACTTACCCTTATTTGTTTGTGCGGCAGATACTGGGTCTGTAGCCATATAAACTGCACCGAAAAGAATAGAACCGATAATTAAGTGTTGCCAAAATGGTACGCTCATCAATCCGTAAAACTTACTGGTGTCTGAAATAATGCCTGCATCCACAACTGCATTAAAGATAAGACCCATAGCAAGCGCACCTATAAGTGTGCTCACAATAATTCTCCAGCTACCTATTTTAGTGAATATGAGGAACAATGCGCCGATGATAATCAAAAACTTAGAAGTCTCTCCTACAGAACCAGGAATAATACCCCAAAACATATCCCAGTAATCGTAAGCTAGAGTTTTGTTCTGAGCATAAGCTCCTAGGATTGTTTCTCCTGACATAGCGTCTAGGTTTGTAGCTCCAGCAGCAATCATTTGATCGCGTTCTACCGCTCCGTGCACCCATACTTTATCTCCAGACATCCATGTAGGATAAGCAAAGAATAAAAATGCTCTAATGGTAAGTGCAGGGTTGAGAATATTCATTCCCGTTCCTCCAAAAACCTCTTTACCTATTACTACACCAAATATAACAGCAACTGCTAGCATCCATAAAGGAATATCTACAGGAACGATAAGTGGCACAAGCATACCCGTTACCAGATAGCCTTCTTCTACTTCATGACCTTTAATCACGGCAAATAAAAATTCAACCGCAAGTCCTACACCATATGACACAACCACAAGTGGTAAAATAGTCCACGCACCAATAATTAGATTGTCAACGGTCCAGAATGAAGCGCCTAAAAACCCAGATGCTTTATCAATTGCGCCTTGCGCAAGGTAGTGCTGGTAACCAGCATTGTACATACCAAAAATCAAACATGGAACCAGTGCAATAATGACCGTGTTCATAGTTCTTTTTAAGTCGTCTACCGCTTTTACGTGTGTACCGTTGTGCGTTACCTCGTTAGGCGTGTAGAGAAAGGTGTGTAGTGCGTTGAACGCTGGAGCCATTTTAGTTCCTGCGTAACGCTGCTTAATTACATGTAATTTATCTTTTAAGCTCATTATCCTATTTCTTTAAGCATTAAGTCTAGTCCTGTTCTTATAATGGATTGATGTGGCTGCTTAGACACGCAAATAAATTCTGTCAGTGCAAAATCTTCTGGTGCTACCTCATACATTCCAAGTGCTTCCATCTCATCTAAATCGTTGTACATACATGCTTTCAAAAGCTGCATAGGATACATGTCTAGTGGGAACACATCTTCATAAATTCCTGTAACTACAAATGCGCGATGTTCACCATTTGTGTTTGTGTCTAGGTCATATTTCTTCTTAGGCTGCAACCACGAGAATGTGAGTGCCCTAGAAGACGAAATTTTATCAAATACAGGCTTGTTCCATCCGAAGAACTCGTAGTCATCGCCTTCAGGTATCGCGGTTACCACGTTGCTATAAAAATCTAACACGCCTTCTTCTCCTACTTGTTTTCCAGAAAGTACGTTTCCTGAAATGATACGGTGATTTGCTCCTTTTTCCACACCATCATCGTAGATGAAAGTGCTCAACGGAGCTCCTATTTTTGTTTTGAAATAACGTGGGCTACTCACCGCAGAACCTGCAAGTGCCACAGTACGCTCTGGGTTGAAAATACCTGTAAGTAATAATTCTCCCATAATAACAAGGTCTTGCGCAGCAACAGTCCATACTGTTTCACCTTTGTTAATAGGGTCTATTTTATTGATAAGTGTTCCCACATTACCGCTAGGGTGAGGCCCAGAAACAAGGTGCTTCTCAACGCCACTCAGATTACTTAATGGGCTGTTTGCATTTTTACCAACACCTATGTGTACCTTGCCAGTAGTAAGCATACCTAACGCAGTAACAGCAGCTTGTAATTCAGCTTCTTTACCAGCAAGTGTAAAGTCTAAGTCAGCAGCGAGTGGTGCCGTTGCATAGGCACTTATGAATATGGCTTTAGGTTCCTTTGCAGGGTCTGCAACAACATCATATGGGCGCTGTTTAATAAAAGGCCAGCAACCAGATGCTAGTAAGTGTTCTTTTAAATCACCAGGTGTCGCTCCAGAAAGATTGAACGCACCATGATTAATTGCTTCTTGTGCACTGTCTGCTAGGATTCGTATCGCATCTACGCGCCTTCTTGGGCCACGTACAACCTCTACAACCTCACCAGATACTGGGGCAACAAACTTCATTGCCTCAATGGATTTGTTATAAAACAATGTCTCTCCAGCCTTAACCTTTGTACCTTCTCTCGCAACGAGTTTAGGAATTATACTGTGAAAATCTTCTGGTCGTATGGTATAAAATTGTCCTGCAGCGGCATTCTTAAGCTCTTTTTGAGCAGCTCCTACAAGTTTTATATCAAGACCTTTTTTAATTCTAATGTCTTTTGACATAGGATGATGGATTTAGTCCTTTTAAAAATCGTGCAAATTTACGCGATAAACATTTCATAAGCTTGGTTGAATTCTATTTAGATTTGTTCTAAATAAATCTTTAAGGGTTCTTTGGCACTGCTTTCGCGAAAGCGAACATAGTTCAAATCTATTGCATTATATTTATCAATCTTTAACTACCCATATGAAGTCGTTTTATTTGCCTTTAATTACAATGATTCTTACCTTTTTAACAGGCAGCGCGCAAACGATGAGCGAGCTCGTGAATGACCCAGATTATATAAAAAGTGTTACTTTCAACAAGAATCCTGAGAACAAATTTCCCATTTATGAATTGGGAGCACCCTTTGGTCTGACCTTTGACGATGTGATAGGTGACGAGGCCGATTATTACTATCAGTTTGAGCATTATGATTATGACTGGAAACCTAGCGCACTCTTCAAAAATGAGTTTCTGGACGGAATAGATGATATGCGCATTTTTGACTACCGCAATTCTTTTACCACGCTACAGCCGTTTTCACATTACATGCTTAATGTGCCCAACCAGTTTACCAGAGGCTTTAAGGTAAGTGGTAATTATATGATACACATTTACAATGACGACCACAAGCTTGTGTTTTCTCGTAAATTTATGATTAAAGAGGAGAAATCTACTGTAGGGGTTGCGGTACGCAGAGCACGTGATTTAAATTATGTAAATACCCAGCAACGTATCGAGTTTTTTGTGGATTCTAAGGAAGTTAACTTTATTATGCCACAACAAACCGTACAAGTAGCCATTTATCAAAATGCTGACCTTAATACCTCTATCATGAACGTAAAACCACAATTTACCGTAGGTAACAAAATGGTTTACAGGTACGATGCAGAAACTTCGTTTTGGGCAGGTAATGAATATTTGAATTTTGAAAATAGGGATTTTAGGTCGCCTAATATCAATATAGATTATGTAACCCGTGACCGGTTGTACGATGCCTTTCTATTTGTGGACGGCCCACGAGCTTATGAGGAATACACCTTTTTCCCGGACATTAACGGGAACTTTTTAGTGACAACACTAGATAACGAAGACAATGCCGTGCAAGCCGAGTATGTAAATATTCACTTTGCTTTCAACCCTATAGATGCAGTTCCTGCAAACGCCTCAATCTACATCATGGGTAATTACAATGTCTTCCAGCTGCAGCCAGAAAACCGTATGACACTTAATGAACGTAGCGGTCTTTATGAAGCGACCATTATGCTTAAACAAGGATTTTATAACTACCGTTACTCCTTAGTCTATGACAATGGCGATATAGACGCAGGGTATTTTAGCGGTAATAAATGGCAAACCGAAAATGAGTATACGGTACTTGCTTACTACCGTGAGCCTGGTGCTCGTTATGACAGGCTCATAGGAATGGGCACTGGGAATAGTGTGAATATTACGAATTAGGCTATCTACAAACTTTTAACGGCTTATTGATATTCTTTATACATTTACCAGTGACTAACCATCGCTATGAAACCTACCATAAGATCCCGTTCAAAATATAGAGGTGAGCAATGCCTAAATTGCTTCACGCCATTAGACATTGCAGATACCTATTGCCACTACTGCGGCCAGCTTAACACTACTAAAAGACTCGCTCTTAAAGACTTTTTCAGTGAGTTCTTTGCAAACTTTATTTCTTACGATTCTAGGTTGTGGCGCACCATCACCGATTTGATTTTAAGACCTGGCTTTGTGACTAAAGCCTATTGCGCGGGAAAACGCAGTAAGTATGCAAACCCGTTTCGGTTTTTTCTGACAGTGAGCATTGTCTTTTTCTTGATACTTCAGTTGTCCTATCAATATTCTAGCGACTCCATAGTCATCACTAATCCCAACCGAAAAAACAGCAGTATTTTTGACGTTACCATAGAAGGTGACTCCTTACAAGAAGAGGAATTGCTCAAATTACTTAAAGAAAATCGTGATAGCAGTATCGCAGGCAAGAGCAGTATCGAGAAAATGCTATTAAAAAACGCAATAACGCAGCTAGAAAAAGATAGCATAAGCAATGCGAAAAAAGAAAACTATACCACCCAAAAAGAGCTTGATAACAACTGGCTGTTAGCGAGCTATTTTGAGCAAATAGAAAGCTACAGCAATTACAGCGATAAACATGAAAATGAAACTCCCGAAGAGGCTTTAAAAAACTTAAATCATCGTGTAGAATCTACAAACATTGCTCGCTATAAAAAAGCTCAAAACTTCAACAAAATAAAGGACGACCCAAAAGAAATAGTGAATATATTAATGCCCAAAGTGCCGCTTTTTCTCTTTTTCTTTGCGCC
>JANQTO010000227.1:0-2387 GCA_030731685.1 Nonlabens sp. | reverse complement strand
GTTTAGTTATGATTCAACAAGTTACCAGAGGCATTAAAATCTCGGTGAAAACCAGGTTTGAAGGTACATTTTATAAAAACTATAAGATGCACTTTGCCTTTGCATACACCATAACTATAGAAAACCAAAGCAAAGATTCTGTACAGCTCACCGCTAGACACTGGAGCATAAAAGACAGCCTGAGCCGCATAGAACATGTAGAAGGTGAAGGCGTTATAGGTCAAAAACCCGTTTTAAAACCCGGCGAGTCACATACCTACCAGAGCGGTTGCTTGCTCAGCTCACCTTTCGGCAATATGAGTGGTCACTACACGATGATTAACTTCAGTAACGCCCGCCATTTCCATGTGGTTATACCTACCTTCAAACTCAGTGCTCCATTTGCGCTGAATTAGGTTGCATTGTTCGCTTTCGCGAAAGCGTAACACCCCAAAACATCCAGTAACTTTAACAATTTCCCCAGTGAAAGGCTCAAACCGCATCACTGCAAGCTGTTTTATATGTTGTATTTTTGTGTACAATTAAAACAAATAAACACCATGGGAAAAGGATTTTTCAACGTTCCAGTAGCTGTAAATGAACCTATTAAATCGTACGCTCCGGGAACACCTGAACGCGAGGAAGTACTTACAGCTTATAAAAAAATGTTCAACGAGCAAACAGAAGTGCCGCTCTACATAAACGGCAAAGACGTAAAAACAGGAGACACAGGAACTATACAACCGCCACACGACCACAAACATAAAGTAGGAACATACCACAAAGGTGGTAAAAAAGAGGTGCAACAAGCGATAAGCGCAGCTTTAGAGGCTCGCAAAAAATGGTCGCAAATGGCATGGGAACAACGTGCTGGAATCTTTCTAAAGGCTGCCGAACTTATCGCTGGACCTTACCGCGCACGTATTAACGCTTCCACAATGATTAATCAGTCTAAAACCATTTTTCAGGCAGAGATTGATGCGGCTTGTGAGCTTATAGATTTCTTGAGATTCAACGTGCAGTACATGACAGAAATTTACGCTGAGCAACCACAATCAACATCGGGCGCTTGGAACAGGTTAGAGTACAGACCCCTAGAAGGATTTGTTTACTGCGTAACACCATTTAATTTTACCGCAATTGCGGGTAATTTACCAGCAAGTGCAGCGCTTATGGGTAACGTAACCGTGTGGAAACCTAGTGACCACCAAATGCTAAGTGCACACATCGTCATGGAAATTTTCAAGGAAGCTGGTGTGCCACCTGGAGTTATCAATATGGTAAATGCAGACCCAGTAATGATGACCGAAGAAGTATTATCGCACCCAGATTTTGCCGGAATTCATTTCACAGGTTCTACGGGCGTCTTTAAAAGTATATGGACACAAATAGGTGCAAATATCAATACATACAAAACCTATCCTAGAATCGTAGGAGAAACGGGTGGTAAAGACTTCATCGTCGCACACGCTAGCGCAATACCTGAGCAAGTTGCTACGGGAATAACACGCGGTGCTTTTGAATTCCAAGGACAAAAATGTAGCGCAGCTTCCAGAGCTTACATACCGCGAAGTCTATGGCCTGCAGTTGAGAAACACCTAAAAGATGAAATCTCGACCATAAAAATGGGTTCGCCTGAGGATATGTCAAACTTTATGACTGCCGTCATTCACGAGGGCTCATTTGACAAACTTGCTTCGTACATCGACCAAGCAAAAAAAGATAGCAGTGCTCAAATAATTACTGGAGGTAATTACGATAAGAGTAAAGGGTACTTTGTAGAGCCTACTGTCATTCTAACTACAGACCCTAAATATCCTACAATGGAGACAGAGCTTTTCGGCCCTGTAATAACCATTTACGTTTATGAAGATGCAGACTATGCTTCCATGCTTAAACTTGTAGATGAGACCAGTATTTATGCACTTACTGGAGCGATTTTCTCTCAAGACAGATATGCACTAGAGCAAGCTACAGTTGCATTAGAAAATTGTGCAGGTAACTTCTACCTAAACGATAAATGTACTGGTGCCGTTGTAGGGCAGCAACCATTTGGTGGCGCAAGAGCTTCTGGAACTAATGATAAAGCAGGTTCAAAACTCAACTTATTACGCTGGGTATCACCTCGCATGATTAAAGAAACGTTTGTAACTCCTACAGACTATCGTTACCCGTTCTTAGGATAGGCGATAAATCACCGTTATAATTATAAAGCAGCTATTCTTAGAATAGCTGCTTTTTTATGTTCCATTACTTCAACAATATACTTATAGATTAGAGGCTTCTTAACGAATCACGTTTATACCTAACAAAAAAAACGTTTCCTGTTGAGGAAACGTTTTTGATAGTATAATGACTTTAAAAGTTTTTACCTGGCACTAATCAAATGGTTGATTTGTTCCCACTGG
>JANQTO010000226.1:2849-4306 GCA_030731685.1 Nonlabens sp. | reverse complement strand
GATGGAGCACCCGGAAATGCCACAACAGCAGCTACAATTTCTAGTAGATGGTTATATAAATATGGTAATCAAACAAGTGGTCAATACTCGAGCTGGCAATTTGCTGGTTCAACGGGAATTTTAAGAGCTGGAGAAGGTTGGACCATGAAGGGCACTGGAACCGCTGCAAGTAACCAAAACTATGTTTTTGTAGGAAAACCTAATAACGGCGATATAAACCTACCTATAAATTCAGGTAACGATTACCTTGTGGGTAACCCATACCCTAGTGCATTAGATTCTCACGAGTTTTTAATGGATAATCCAGAGTTAAATGGAACCCTTTATTTTTGGGAACACTGGGGTGGAAACTCGCACCAGCTGCAATTGTACCAAGGTGGTTATGCAATGTATAACCTTTCCGGTGGTCTTGGAAACGCAACATTTGGCACATCGCACCCTAGTGTTAATCAAGGAGGTATCGCAACTAAGGAACCTAAACGCTTCATACCCGTTGCACAGGCCTTTTTTGTTACCGGAACCAGTAATGGTACTATTAAATTCCGCAATGACCAAAGACAGTTTGTAAAGGAAAGTTCAGGTAATAGTGTGTTTGTGGCTGCTCCAGGAAGCACCGCCCAAACAAATGTATTTGCAGACTATAACACCGTTAACGACTTGAGACCTAAAGTAAGAATAGGCTTTGATTCACCAGGTGTAATCCACAGACAGCTTTTACTGACCATGGACCCAAATGCAACCTTTGGATTTGATAGATTATATGACGGTGATCAGTACGACGAGCAATTTGATGACATAGCATTTAAACTTGGTACAAGAAAATTAGCAATACAGGGAATACCTTCTGTAGACTACTCAACAGAATTACCGCTTACAGTAAAGCTTAGTAATGCAGGAAGTATAACCATTAAGCTAGATGATATAGCTAATGTCTCGCCTACGGCTCAAATTTTTCTTAAGGACGCAACCTTGCAAACGTACACAAACCTCATGACTACAAACTATGTGAGTCCTTATTTGTGGGCCGGAGTTTACGGCAGCAGATTCTCCATAGTTTTTGTTGAACCATCTACACTGGGCAATGGTGACGTGCTTTTAGGTGATGAAGATTTAATTCTATATACGCCCTATGGTGCTGAAACTCTTAATGTAAAAAAAGGTGTGGACTTAATCATTGAAACTCTTACTATTTCTAACATGCTTGGTCAACAAGTACAACATTTTAAGACTGATGACCAACAGGGCATCGTAGTAGTTCCCACAACAGGAATAGCAAGTGGTAGTTACATTGTTACCATGCAAACAAGTCTAGGAATAGTCACTCGTAAAGTTATCATACCATAATCAAACACAGTGCACTAAAAAGCCCTTGAGAAATTAATCTCAAGGGCTTTTTTTTATGTAAAAAAAACATACTAAAACCTGGCAATAATAGTTTCGGCATCTAGAGTTTCTTG
>JANQTO010000226.1:0-2839 GCA_030731685.1 Nonlabens sp. | reverse complement strand
ATCTAACCATTGAAACGCTAACAATTACAAATATGTTAGGACAACAAGTAAAACAATTCAAAACGGACGACCCGTATGGTATTGTAGAAGTTCCAACAGCTGGAATTGCAAGCGGTAGCTATATTGTTACAATGCAAACAAGTTTAGGAGTTGTCACCCGCAAAGTTATACTTCAATAGCAAATCTTACTTTAACTTAAAAAGCCCTTGAGAAGTTAATCTCAAGGGCTTTTTTATGAAAAAAATATACTAAAACCTGGCAATAATAGTTTCGGCATCTAGCGTTTCTTGTTTACCTGTTTTCATGTCTTTGAGCGTGAGCTTTCCAGTTTTTATCTCATCCTCACCTATCAGGATTACAAATGGTATATCGTTACGGTCAGCATAGGTCATTTGCTTTTTCATCTTTGCCTCGTCCGGATATAGTTCTGCTTTTATTCCGCTTTCGCGAAAGCGAAATAATTCTCCTAACGCAACCCTAGATTCCTGCATCCCGAAATTCAAAAACAATACATCTACACCTGCTCGAACAGAGTCTGGGAAAAGACCTAATTCTTCCATGACCAAATAAATACGGTCCAGACCAAAGCTAATACCTACACCACTCACATCCTTGAGTCCGAAAATACCAGTTAAATCATCATAACGGCCACCGCCGCCTACACTTCCCATACTCACCCCAGCAGGGGCAGCAACTTCAAAAATACAACCCGTGTAGTAATTAAGACCTCTTGCAAGAGTGATGTCCAAGTCTAGATTTGTACCAGTAAGTGGTAGTTGTTGCATGTTCTCATGAATGAACGTCAATTCTTCAACTCCTTTCATTCCAATAGCAGACTCCTTGAGCAAATCTTGCATGGTAGCAAGTTTTTGCGCATAATCACCTTCTAAGGTAAATACAGGATGAAGCTTTTCTAGAGCAACAGCGTTAATACCTTTTGAAAGCATTTCTTCCTTTACCTTTTCAATTCCTATTTTATCCAGTTTGTCAAGAGCCACAGTGAAATCTATGAGCTTGTCCTCTGCTCCTATCATTTCAGCAATACCGGCAAGAATTTTACGGTTGTTAATTTTGATGGTACAACCAGTTAAGTTTAATGCAGTAAAAACGGTGTCATAAAGCTTAATTAGTTCTATTTCCTGATATAGTGATGTACTTCCCACCACATCTGCATCGCACTGTGTGAATTCTCTAAAACGCCCTTTTTGTGGCCTGTCTGCGCGCCACACGTTTTGCATTTGATAACGCTTAAACGGGAATGTGATTTCGTTTTGGTGTTGCACCACATATCTCGCAAATGGTACCGTCAGGTCATATCGCAATGCGCGATCACTTATCTGTGGTGTGAGCGATTTTTCATCTTGCTCAGCTAGGTCCTCAGGTTTCACCTTACTCAGGTAGGCACCATTATTAAGTACCTTAAAAATAAGACGGTCGCCTTCTTCACCATATTTACCTAGTAATGTATCACTGTTTTCAAAACTGGGTGTTTCAATAGGCATAAAACCATATTGTTCAAAGTACTTTTTTATGGTACTCATGATATAGTTGCGCCTTTGCACTTCTAGTGGTGAGAAATCTCTTGTTCCTTGGGGTATACTGGGTTTTTGTGCCATGAATTCTATTAAGGCTACAAATATAGGATGTAAAATAGCGCTGACCTAACAAAGAACCCGCTTACAAAAGTTGCTTTATAGCGTTGTGGCCTAGAAAGATTACCATATTTGTAGGCTATTTTTGTAACATAAATGACCACCGCGAGTCAAATAGCATATGTCTGGATTATTACGTCAAAACATAAGTATTGCACAGCAATCTATAAGGAGCCAGCTATTGCGCACCTTACTCACTATTTTTATTATTGCCATAGGCATAACGGCTCTGGTAGGTATTTTGAGTGCGGTGAACGCCCTACAATCTACCATTACCGACGGTTTCTCGGGCATCGGTGCAAATACTTTTAACATACAGCAATATCCGTTTGCATTCCGTTCCCGTGGTGGCGGTGAACGGACAAAGGTTAACCCAATTCTTTCCTACAGAGAAGTCCGTGAGTTTGAGCAGCAATATGACTATCCATTTTCTCAAGTAGGCGTTTCTTTTCAAGCAACCAGCCAAGCTGAGGTTAAGGCCGAAGACCGAAAAACAAAACCTAAGGTCATCGTATCTGGAATTAATGAACATTTTATAGATAACACAGGTACAAAAATACTGGACGGTCGCGGTTTTAGCGGTTTCGACATAAGCAACAACGCACGAGTGTGCCTTATAGGTAGCGATATGGAGGACGCTCTTTTTCAAGGACTCAACCCAATAGGTCAAACGCTTAGTATACGTGGTAACAAGTTCACGGTGATAGGTTTGCTAGAAGAAAAAGGTTCTACCTTTGGTAACAACATAGATTTGCGCGTCCTTATTCCTATAGAAGTCGCACGCAGTATTTATACCGCTCCTAACATTAACTACGATGTTAGTGTTAAAGTGCAGGACAAACAATTTATGGAGAGCTCTAAGGACGCGGCCATTGTTTTAATGCGCAACATACGCGGGCTAGCTCCGGTTGAAGAAAATAATTTTGGCGTAGTTCAAAGTGATGAGCTGCTACTTGCGGCTACATCGCAGCTTGTGGCCCTAAACGTTGCTGCATTTGTGATAAGTGGCATCACTATTTTTGGCTCATCCATTGCATTAATGAATATCATGCTAGTATCTGTTACTGAGCGTACTAGAGAGATAGGTGTACGTAAAGCTTTAGGTGCAAAAAGTGGAACTATTTCTTGGCAGTTTTTTATCGAAACCCTGCTTATTAGTCAATACGGCAGCTTGCTTGGTATAGGAT
>JANQTO010000225.1 GCA_030731685.1 Nonlabens sp. | reverse complement strand
AAAAGTGCTCGCAGTCAAGAAAAAGTTGCCGGTGTAGGCTTTGACTGGGCACGACCGGAACAAGTAAAAGAAAAATTAGATGAAGAACTTGCTGAGCTAGAAGTTGAGGTGCAAGCTGGAGACAAGGACAAGATAGAAGCAGAGCTGGGCGACGTGCTATTCTCACTGGTGAATTATGCAAAGCATTTAGGTATTAATCCAGAAAATGCCTTGGAGCGTACCAATAAAAAATTTATCAAGCGCTTTCAATACCTAGAGTCAAAAGCAGGTGAGCTTGGGAAAAGCCTGCAGGACATGACGCTGGCCGAAATGGATGTGTTTTGGAATGAGGCAAAAAAAATGTAGATTGCTTTTAACTATTTTATATGTAGGTGTTTGTGATTATATTTAAGCAAAAAAATAAATGTTTATGAAAAGTACTTTTACTCTTTTATTTGCGGTTCTTTGTTTTTCATCCATGGCACAGCTTAGTATAAATCCAAATCCTTCCGGTATCAATAGTGGTGCTATAACTATTACATACGGTGCGCAGGGTGATTACAGTTTATTTGACCCTATGAGTAATCCTAATTTATTGCTATACACAGGCTTGGAAACTGATGGTGTTGCATCTACTTGGGATTACCACGATGATTTTACAAATACTGCGACTTTTATTCCATTTAATTTTGACAATAATGTAGGCGCTTATGTGGCACAAATAGATGTCGCAAACAGAACTTATCAAGAGGAACCAAGTCTTAATGTGGTAAGTTTACCACAAGGCTTGCAGGTAAATGACTTTTATTTTCTTATAATCACTACAGATTTATCCAGACAGAGCGCAGACCTAAAAGGTTCGGACTACGGCTGGCAGGCTGCAACGTTGCGTATGAATGATGTAGTTCAACCTGTGTTCAGTGTTATAGCAGTTGGAAACACACTACATTTTTCAGAACCTGGAATCTATGACATCAGGACCTATGAACTCAGTGGTAAGTTAGTTTATCAAGCTAATGAAATAGTAGTTGCAGATGTGCTCGCACTTTCATCCCTCGAATTAAATGGTATATATGTGACACAAATTATTCAAGGTAAAAATATGCTCACCTTGAAACACGTATTTGATAATTAAGCTTGACAGGTTTAGTTGATAACAAAAATCACCCGCTGGGGTGATTTTTCATTTTTACTAAGTCTCAGAATCTTATTTATTTCCAGTCACATAAAATGCATGGATAATACCAGGCAATAATCCCAGAATAGATAGTATAACATTAATAATAAAATCCTTTCCAAGGCCTTTGTTCAGTAATACGCTTATCGGCGGTAAAAAGATGTTCAATAGTATGGTTACAATGCTCATAATAGTGTTTTTTAGTTATTCCAAATATAAAATTTGAAGACACCGCTCAGTCTTAACAAATAGCTAATTGGCTACACGTTAACAAGACCTACACTTAGTTTATCTGACATTCTTATTAATAGATACCACACTACGTCGTATAGCAACAACAGTACAAACAACAAGCACGGCAAGAAGCAGCGCGCTGAAAAGTAACAAGTTGTTGTCTTTTTCCAAGCGCAATATGTTTTCAAGCTTTTCACGTATTTCTAAGCGTAGCCAGTTGGTTACAAACCATGCAGCAATAAGCGTGAGCGTAGTTGTCGCAAGCATAATGTATTGAAAATAACGTGTCATTGCCGCATTAGAAAAACCGATGAGGTACAGGTTATTAAAAACGCTTTTATTTTTATAAAACATCAAATTAAAACCCAATAACATCGCAGCTACAGATAGTACGATGATTATGCAGGCAATCACAAACAGAAATAAAAAGATAAGCTGAAAGAAGAACCAGATTTTATTCTGTTCCAGCGCTTCTTTGTTGATGTCTATGTTTTTAGATTCAAAAAATGGTGCCAGCTTAGGGTCGTCACTTTTTGCAATGTCTATGAGAATACGACTTGGGTTCGTATTTGCATCGTTGCCATAGTTTGCATTTGCCCATTGCATAAATTGCTCGGGTACGAGAATGGAATTAAGCTTCTCGCTAAAATCTACAATGCGACCTTTAAAAATACGTTCCTGACCACGACCTCTAATTTTAATGCCAAATTGCATTTCAGAAATGGTGTTTTCTGAGATTACAGGTAAATTCTTAGACTCTGCAAAGCCAAAATTATAAAGCTTTAAATAACTGCTCGGTATAATGATAGGTATCAAGCTATCAGACTCTTTCCAATCCCATTTGTCGGTTTTTAAATCGAGGTATTTCTCTGGTATCCCTTCAAAAAACAGGTCGGTATAAAAAGCGGGAACTCCGTCTTTTTGTTTGGTAAAACCTTTTATTTCAAATTGTGCGGTACTAAATGTTGCGACTTCCTTTACAAATGGCTGGCTTCTTATTTCTTCAATCTCGTCTTCTTGGAAATAAATACTGCTCTTATCGGCAGTTTTGAAAACCGACACTTGTTTACTAGCCACCAGCACCCGACTACCTAAGACAGACGATTGCTCGGTGAAATAAGGCTTAATGTCCAGATACAATTGTGCTGCAAGCAAAACAATCACGCTACCTATGAGCAACACACTTGCATAACCCACAATTTGCTTAATGGGCAATATCTTTAATTGCAGCTTGGCGAGTATATTCATAATTCCAGTATGTGGTCTGCTGCGATTAATTCAGAGTTTCCTAGTGATGCAATGATTACACTTGCCCGTTGCTCGGTACTATCCTGTTTGATAATTTCCATAATTATGCGCAAATTCTCATCGTCTAGGTGACTAAATGGCTCGTCTAATAACAGTAATTTGTAAGGCATGCACAATGCACGGATAATAGCAACACGCTGCTGTTGTCCTAAAGATAGGGTAGCGGCGCTCTGATGTATTTGTGGCTCGAGGCCAAAGCTTATAAATAACGCCTCCATTTCCTGTACGGACTTGTGGCTTGTTATACTGTTTTTGAGAGTTACATTTTCCCAAGCTGTAAGTTCATCAAAGAGTTTTAAATCTTGAAACACATAAGAAATTTGGTCACGTTTAATGCGTGATGCGTCTATGCCGTTATAGGTAAGTGTGCCTTCATAATGCGCGTGAACACCATAAATAATGTTAAGCAAGGAACTTTTTCCTTTGCCTGATGTTGCCTCTACGATATAACACTTGCCCGACTCAAAACAAACCTTCTCCTGCAAGTAAACTTTTGAATTCACGAGCAGTTTAGATGCTATGTAACTGGGTTTTAGATTTTCGAGAGTTACTAGCGTCATAACTTATCTAAGTACGTTGTCACTATAGATTTGCTCTGCAAAACCTATAAGTTGGGCTAGACTGTTCTTATCGTCATTTTTCATGTACAACGTTAGCGCCATGTTATTATCGCGGTCTTGTTTGTATTCTATACGGTCCATCATTTTATCCCACGATTTTAGGGAACTTTCTATTTGCCTCAAGTTACTTGAACCTAATTGTTGCGTTACATTTTTAGAATTCATTTCCATGCTCATGAACACGGGATAATCTTTCATGGAGTCTGCAATGTCAGTGCCTACTAGTGATTTTTTTGCTCCTGCACCACGCTGGTGGTTTAGCGCATCCTTCTTACTGGTGGATAGCATCATGCTCATTTTATTATAACTTAAGTACATTTCTAGACCGTCGCCTTTCAATACCTGTAGCCCATCCTCCATAGTCATGTTGCTATCGAGTATACCTGCCATCTTTTCTTTAAAATAGGTTTGGTCCTTGATACCTACAACTACCGAAAAATTAGGAACGGTCTTCGTTATAAAATAAGGTTCCTCGTCATACCAGCTCATTACTTCTACCTGGCGTTGTTCCATGCCGTTGTAGGAAGCAATGACAGAACCATCCAGTTTTTTTAGTACGGTTTTAATGTCCATTTCTTCTAGCATATTATTAAGCCTGCTATATTCGTTTTGATTGCGATTTGACTCATCCATCAACTTCAAATAGTTCTCTAGGTTTAAGGACATGCCGGCAACTGCAATACTCTCGGCACTAATATATTTCAAAAGCGCCTCGTTTATTTCTTTACCCATAACAGGGTTTTCTTCCTGTAGTTTTTTGAGTTCGTCGTTGTATGCAACTTGTGCCTTAAGCTCGATTTTTCCATCCTGAAAATCTAAGAATGCCATGATGGTATTATCAGACAGGTCGTAAGGCAAATTAGAAAGCTCGCTCATAAGCCTGCGATTTCCAGTTATAAAATTAGAAGAAAGGTAAAGGCTCACATCTTTCTGGTCGTTCATAAAGTCTTCAAAAACTCCATTTTCTAAGATGGTCTCGTCGCTGTCTAAATCCA
>JANQTO010000224.1 GCA_030731685.1 Nonlabens sp. | reverse complement strand
CTGCAAATGACTGTGCAGCATCAGGAGCTTGTACTTTAGCAACGACAGACTTTAGATTCACATGGCCAATACCACAAGTTGAATTCAACGGTAACCCTGGTCTTCGTGCTCAACAAAATCCAGGTTATTAATAACTTTTAAAATGAACACAATGAAAAAAATATTTTTTTTAGGATTACTTAGTGTAGCTACACTAGTCTCTTGTGATAGAGAATCTGAACTTAGAATAGTAGATACTAGCTCAAATGCAAAAGCACTACTATCTTTTGGAAGTACTAACTACGACTTTGCAGTTGAAATTAATACAACCAATCAAATGTTACCTGTAGACGTTAACGTTTCAACTATATCCAATGTTGATAGAACTTTTAATGTTGTTGTTGAAGCATCTTCAGATGCAGACCCACAGAACTATACTGTTCCAGCAAGTGTAACGATTCCCGCTAATGCATACAGTGGTACGTTAATGATAACTGGTAATGATGTAACTCTTGAGACAACGTCTGAAACAGCAACTATTACTCTAGTTAGTTCTGACACTAATGTAGCAGTAGGGCCGTCATCGAATATCAGACTTTTTCAAGTTTGTCCGATACCTTCAACCTACATGGTTGGTAATTATCAAATTACTAATTTAGCAACGAGATTCGGAAGAGCGCTTATTGAAACTAAAGTGGCAAACGTTACAGCTCCTACTGCTACAAGTAGAAGTTTTACTAATAAGTTATTAGGAGAGACAGTAGATAGAAATATTACTCTTGGTTTAGTATGTAATTCCATAGTTATGGCTGACGTTAGTACAAACCTAGTTTGTACCGCTGGAAATCCAATAACTTACGGTGCTGCTACAAATAACTCTAGTTACGATTTAACTGATGATAGTACTTTTATCGTTAATTTCAATTTTGATGTTACAGCAAGCTGTGCAAACAGTGCAGCTTGGGTAAATCAGTCATTTATCATGACTAAAATACCTTAGTAACTAATTATTGAAAATTATACCAAGGCCATCCTATCAGGATGGCCTTTTTTAATATAACAAATTGAAAATATAATTACCTTTACAACATGGAACAAGAAAAAACTACCTACATATATGGCATACGTGCTATACTAGAAGCCATTGAAAGTGGTGAGGAAATCTCTAAAGTTTATTTGTTAAAAGACGGCGATGGTGTTTTACTCAACAATCTTAAAACACAAGCCCGCAACAATAAAATAACAACGTCTTTTGTTCCCATTGAAAAACTGGACCATCTAGCAAAAGGAAATCATCAAGGTGCAGTAGCGGCTATCTCTCCTATAACTTTTGCTTCCTTAGAAGATATTTTAGAGCTTCACAACGAGACTGAGAAGTCTATCTATTTGCTCTTAGACGGTGTTACCGACGTGCGTAATTTTGGAGCAATCATAAGAACTGCAGCTTGCACAGGTGTAAAGGCTATCGTAATCGCAGCACAAGGCTCTGCTCCTATCAATGCAGCAACTGTAAAGACAAGTGCAGGCGCAGCCTTTAGCATGCCCATTTGTAAAGTGGACCATATTAAAGATGCCGTTTTCTTAATGCAATCTTATGGCATAACCACGTTTGGTGCGACTGAAAAATCTTCAGATATTATATACGACGTTGATGCTAATAAAAGTGTAGCATTAGTTATGGGAAGTGAAGACAAAGGAATCAACCCATCCACCTTAAAAGTGCTCGATTACAAAGTAAAATTGCCTATGAAAGGAGAAATAGATTCTTTAAACGTATCTGTCGCTTGTGGTGCTTTACTTTACGAAATATTGAGACAACAAAATTCCTAATTCCTAAAGTAATCACTTCGAAACTAGAAGAATTTACTGCACGCGACCTAGAGACTAGCATTGAGTTGAAAGTTGTTTCTTCCTATTTTTGAAAGGTTCAAACCCTACTCCTCTTCGTCTCTTATTATCTCAAAGAAGTTTCCATTTTCGTCAAATTGTTGCATAAATCCATCTTCTTCTATTCGATAATGGGGCTGTTCCCATGACAATAATTTTTTGGACGGCAGTTTGTTTCTAGTAGTTACAGCTAGCAGTAAACCCACAATCGCACCACTCAAATGACCTTCCCAAGAAATACCTCTCTCAATGGGAAATACATACCATATGAGACTACCATAGAAAAATGCCACTAAGAAACTCAACGAAATCAGTCTGAAGTGCCTGGTAAAAATTCCTTTGAAAAAAAGAAAAAACACGAGCATATACAAAACGCCACTGGCACCTATATGATAAGACGGTCGACCTATAAACCAAGTTAACAAACCTGTCAATATGAGGCCTATAATTAATACAAACATCGACTGTTTCCTATAGAAATAACCTAATGCGATTCCTAATACAATTAAAGGCATCGTATTACTCCATAGATGACTAATGTCACCGTGAATAAATGGAGCCATTAAAACACCTCTAAGACCCAGTGTTTTTTCAGGACGAATCCCGTAATCAACGAAGCTTACTAAGAACCGTCGCTCGATATAAAAAACTACCCACATAAGCATAGTAAAGCCAAGTGCAGGAGCAATAGTCTTCCAGTCAAAAATGAAAAAGTCCTTTTCTCTCATTCTCCCAAAACTGCAATAAAAAAGCCAAGTTCACAAATAAGCAAGTTTGTCAGTGTGTTGGGAACTTCCCCACAAATATTATCTTAGCAACATGAATCAAGAACCACTTGCAGAACGTATAAGACCTCAGAATTTAGACGAATATTTGAGCCAGCAGCACCTTATAGGTCCTAAGGGAACATTACGTCAACATGTCTTAAACGGTACTATTCCATCACTCATTTTATGGGGACCACCTGGAACAGGCAAAACTACACTAGCTCAAATTATAGCTCAAGAAAGCAAACGACCTTTCTATACCTTAAGCGCAATCAACAGTGGCGTAAAAGATGTACGGGAAGTTATAGAAAAATCTAAAAGTTCCGGTGGCCTGTTTACAGCACGAAATCCTATTCTTTTTATAGATGAGATACATAGATTTAGCAAATCCCAACAAGATTCTTTGCTTGCAGCTGTTGAGAAAGGTTGGGTAACGCTCATAGGAGCAACTACTGAAAATCCAAGTTTTGAGGTGATACCGGCACTACTTTCCCGCTGCCAAGTATATGTACTCGATGCTTTTTCTAAAGAAGACCTAGAATCATTGATTAACAGAGCTCTTAAGAACGACACTATTTTAATCAAAAAGAATATTGAGGTAAAAGAAACAAACGCACTATTACGCATAAGTGGTGGCGATGCGCGTAAACTCCTCAATATTTTTGAACTGGTTATAAACTCACAGACCGAAGAGCCCATTATCATCACAGATAAAATGGTTCAGGAACAAATACAGGCAAATCCTGCGCGCTACGATAAAACAGGCGAGCAACATTACGATATCATAAGTGCATTTATTAAAAGTATACGCGGTAGCGACCCTAATGCGTCGGTATATTGGCTTGCCAGGATGATTGAAGGTGGCGAGGACCTAAAATTTATTGCACGTCGCATGCTCATACTTGCTAGCGAAGATATAGGAAACGCAAACCCTACCGCGCTTATCATGGCAAACAATTGTTTCCAGGCAGTGTCGACAATAGGCTATCCTGAGTCCCGCATTATACTAAGCCAGTGCGCTATTTATCTTGCTACCTCTATAAAGAGCAACGCGAGTTATCTCGCGATAGGCAAGGCGCAACAACTCGTAAAACAAACAGGTGATTTACCCGTGCCACTAGGATTGCGCAACGCTCCTACCCGATTAATGAAACAACTGGGATACGGCGAAACCTACAAATATGCTCATGACCATGATGCAAACTTTGCGTTTAATGAGTTTCTACCTAATGAAATCAGTGGAACCACCATCTATGAACCTGGAGCTAACCCGCGTGAAGAATCACAGCGCGATTTCCTAGAAAAACGTTGGAAAAATCACTACGACTACAAATCAAAAAAGGAATGAATTTCATTCAATTCTCTAGCAACGAGCTGCCCTTCTGGAATTTGCTCATCAGTCCTATAAAACCAAATTGCAGGCATGCCTATGTTTTGTGCTCCCTTAACATCTGCATCAAAGCTGTCGCCTATCATGATGCTGTTATCTACCCTTGCGCCGGTACGTTCTAATGCTTGGTGAAAAATATCTGGATGTGGCTTTTTAACTCCTGCCGCCTCACCCGTAAGAATCAAGTCAAAATAACTCAAAAGACCTGCTTGCTTTACCTTTAAATGCTGCACTTCTTCAAACCCATTTGTAATTAAGTGAAGCTTATACTTTGGTTTGAGCGCGTCCAGTAGCTCCATACATCCATCAAAAAGATGATTGTTATTCGGCAAGTATGCAATGTACAAATCGGCAATGAGGTCTATTTCATTATCGTTTACCTCATAATCGCAGGCATCAAACGCACTCTTGAGCCTTTGGTATCGTAGTTGTTCTTTGGTTATTTCGCTTTCGCGAAAGCGTCTCCAAAACTCCAAATTTAAAGGTTCATAAATACCTATAAAATGCTCCAAGTCTAGAGATATGTTGCGTTCCTGAAATATTTGCTTGTATGCAAGTTTGCTGTTTAAATCAAAATCCCAAAGTGTGTGGTCTAGGTCAAAAAATATGTGTTCTATGCCTGTAAACTTCATAATCTATAAAATGCCTTCGTCTGCAAAGCTGTAAAAATTTGTTGCAGTCACTATTAAATGGTCTAATATTTTAATGTCAAGTGTCGCTCCAGCCTTGATAAGTTTTGAGGTCATTTCCTTATCCTGCACACTGGGCGTGAGTTTCCCGCTGGGATGGTTATGAGCGAGTATCATAGCAACGCTACCTTCTTCAATGGCTCGTTTAAACACTACCCGTATGTCCACGAGCGTTCCCGTAAAACCACCTTTACTCACCTGGTGTCTTGCGATGACTTTGTTACTATTATCAAGTAATAGGGTCCAGAATTCCTCGTGTGGCAGTTCACCTATGATGGGTTGTAGTAGTTTGAAGGCGTCATCACTAGAACTTATTTTGACTATTTGCAAAGGTTGCTCAGAAGCGCGTCGCTTGCCCAGTTCCATAGCTGCTGCTATGGTAATGGCTTTGGCCTCGCCTATTCCCTTAAATTTCATTAACTCTTTGAGATTGAGTTTACCTAGTTTGTCAAGCGATTCACCTGCATGATTGTAAATCATTCTGCACAGCTCCACGGCACTCATATTGCGTGTTCCACTTCCTATAAGTATAGCGAGCAGCTCTGCATTTGAAAGTGCATGGCTACCTTGTGCGAGCAGTTTCTCTCGCGGCCTGTCGTTTTCTGACCAGTCCTTAATGGCAAAATGCGATGAATCCTTTGGCATGTATTTATCGTATAAAAACAGGCTCGTTTGCCTTTAGGGTGTGCTGTTCAGAATATGTATAACCGTCTTCTTTAAAACGCACTATATCTTCTAAAGTACTTGCTTTATTTTCTACTAGATAGCGCGTCATGGTACCACGTGCTTTCTTTGCAAAAAACGATATGACTTTGAGCTTATCATTCTTAAAGTCCTTGAAAACAGGACTTATTAGTTGACCTCGTAGCGACTTTGTATCTACTGCTTTAAAATACTCGTTGCTTGCAAGATTTACTACCAGTTCACCATCCTGAATCTCTTTATTTAAAGAATCGGTCACTTTCTTTTTCCAGAATGCGTATAGATTGTCAGCTTTCGCAATAGCGATATTCGTACCCATTTCTAAACGGTACGGCTGCATCAAATCTAGTGGTCTCAAATAACCATAAAGACCGGAAAGTATGCGCACGTTATCCTGTAAATAAGGTATATGCTTCGTATCTAAAGTGTAAGCGTCAAGTCCGGTATAGACATCTCCAGCAAATGTGTAAATCGCCGGTCTCGCATTTTCCTGAGAAAAAGTTGTTTCAAACTCCTGAAAACGCTGGTGGTTTAATTGCGCAAGGTTGCCAGATATATGCATGAGTGTTGCTAACTGCGGCGCACTCATCTTTTTCATGACCTTGCGTATGGTCTCGATATCTTTTGTGAATAATGGCTGGGTAAACTTGTCAACGGGCAGCGAGCTTTCCATGTCCAAGGTTTTTGCAGGTGAGAGCATTATTTTCATGACTGCTGTATTTTTAATTTCTATTTATTAGGAGTCGGCAGAGTTTGTTGCGTAATTGCGCCATTTCTCTATACACTCTTGAATGTCATTAGGTATGTCGCAAGAAAACTGCATCCATTGCTTCGTTTTAGGATGTTCAAAACCTAAAGTGCGTGCGTGCAAGGCCTGTCTGGGTAAAATTTTAAAACAATTGTCTACAAACTGCTTGTATTTTGTAAAGCTTGTTCCTTTCAAAATAGTGTCGCCGCCATAGCGCTCGTCATTAAATAAGGTATGTCCTATATATTTCATATGAACGCGTATTTGATGCGTTCTACCCGTTTCTAGCCTACATGATATAACAGAAACGTAGCCTAGATCTTCCAACACTTTAAAGTGCGTAACTGCAGGTTTTCCCTTATGAGCATCTTCACCTAGCCAAACAGTATTTTGTAAACGGTTTTTAGGATGTCTCCCTATGTTACCTTCTACACTACCCGACTCTTCGTCAAAACCACCCCAAACAATGGCAATGTACTCTCGCTCGCTTGTTTTGGCCGCAAACTGTGCCGAAAGGTGCGCCATGGCTTCTTCATTCTTTGCGATGACCAGCAAACCGCTTGTATCCTTATCAATTCTATGAACCAGACCAGGTCTATTGCTGCTGTTGTTGGGTAAATTATCAAAATGGTGAATAAGAGCATTGATAAGCGTTCCCGAATAATTTCCATGACCTGGGTGAACAACCATACCTGCGGGTTTATTTACCACGACCACATCATCGTCTTCGTGAATGATGGTCAGCGGTATATCCTCTGCGACCAAAAGTCCCTCGTACGTTGGGTGCTTAAAAAGCACGCGTACATCGTCACCTGGTTTTATTTTTTGGTTTGCCTTCACCACATCGTTATTGACGCGTACGCTACCATCTTTAATGGATTGTTGTATTTTACTACGAGTGACATTTTCCATGAAATTCATGAGAAACTTGTCTACTCGTAACGGCACTTGATTTGCACCAGCGGTAAATTGAAAATGTTCAAAAAGGTCTTCGTCCTCGTGCTCGTTTTGCTCTGTACTATCGTTATCAACCATTGTCGTTGTCTGTATCACCTGTATTTACTGGCGCTGTAGTTTGTGTAGAATCTGCAGGAGTTGTTGGGCTTGTAGATGGCGCAATGGTGGTTTCATCGTCATAGTAGTCTGGCATCAAAGTTGGGTCGCCCAGAACAAGTTCTATTGTAGTAGTACGCTTCAGTTTATCACCAGCTTTAACCTTTTTACCATTACTTCTCATTTCTAAAACCAGGTCTTTTGCAATATTTGCCTCGTAGGTAAATTTACCTATTTTAAAACCAAGCGCCTCTAGCGTAGGTATGGCCTGTCGTTTTGTTTTGAAAACAAGGTTAGGCACTTTAATTAAGGCGTAGTCTGCAGGGTTTAATTTAAGGTACATTTTTCTACCTTCCTTAACCATGCGTCCAGGTTTAGGGTTTTGTTCGAGCACACTGTTCGGTGGAAACGCTGGGTTAAAAACAGAACTTTCGGTAGTTGTATATTCTAAATCTAAGTCGTCAAGAACATCTTCAAATTGAGATTCGGTCAGTTTGACGATGTTAGGAACCTTAATTTCTTCACCGTGGTTTGTGTACCATGATAGCATGAAAAAATAAAAGAAGATAAGCGCTACTATTAAAAGAATAGATAGTATGAAATGCTTTAAAAACGTTCTCGTTGCGAGAAATCTTACAAAATTCATATGAAATCAAATTATGGAACTGCTGGTTTATTTTTTACAACTTGCTTATTAACAGGATATTGTAATAACTAAACTTCTAAAATTGCCTAAAAGCGTCTCCTTAAAGTTTGGTTTGAAATTATATTCAAAGATACGTATTGAGAACGTTCTTTAAGCCACTTCTTTTTTAACTTTGTTGTTCTGGCTATTGCCAAAAAGTAACTTATGAAAAACATTGCGGTATTAATGGGCGGCTACTCTAGTGAATGGGAAATTTCCATCAAGAGTGGTAACGTTGTTTCCAGTAATTTAGATAGGACAATCTTTGCGGTATATGGCATTCATATCATGCCAGAAGGTTGGTTTTATGAAGACGAGAAAGGTAGTAAGTACTCTATTGACAAGAACGATTTTAGCATTACGGTAGCCGGTGAAAAGATACTTTTTGATTGTTGTTACAATACTATTCATGGCACTCCAGGCGAAGATGGTAAACTCCAAGCATATCTAGAACTGCTTAAAATTCCACAAACTTCCTGCAATTCTTATGTCTCTGGAATTACGTTTAATAAGCGAGATACCATTTCCATTGTGCGCGGTAGAAATATAGAAACTGCAAAAAACATGTTTCTAAACGAAGGTGATAGCTACGACGCACAAGACATAGCATTACAACTTGGCTTGCCTTGTTTTGTTAAAGCAAACCGCAGTGGTAGTAGTTTTGGCGTTAGTAAGGTTTATAAAACCTCAGAGATTGAAGCCGCACTCGCTATAGCTTTTAAAGAAGATAACGAGGTGCTTATAGAATCCTTTTTAGAAGGCACTGAAGTTTCCATAGGTGTTTATAGTCTAGGAAATAATATAATCGTTTTGCCCGCGACCGAAATTGTCTCAGAAAATGACTTCTTTGATTATGAAGCAAAATATTTAGGAAAATCTGAAGAAATAACACCTGCACGCATATCGCCTGCACAGTACGAAATGTTGAAAGACACAACTGCACGCATTTATAAATACTTAAATTGTAAAGGTATTACCCGTGCCGATTTTATTTTCCACCAAGGTAGACCGCATTTTGTGGAGATTAATACAAATCCTGGATTAAGTGAAGCCAGCATCGTACCAAAACAAATAAAGCAGGCAGGCAAAACGCTTAAAGAAGTCTTTACACAGATAATACTTGATTGTATTGAAAACCATCACGCATGAAAATAGCAGTTTTTCCAGGTAGTTTTGATCCAGTAACTTTAGGACATGTAGATATTATAACTAGAGGCGCATCACTGTTTGACGAGTTAATCATAGCCGTAGGTACTAATGCGCTAAAAACGTATACGTTTACCGCTGCACAGCGCGTCGCTTTCTTAGAAGAAGCATTTTCTGAGTTAAAAAATGTAAAGGTCACTCATTATACTGGACTTACTGTGGACTACTGTAAAACCATAGGTGCTCATTATATTTTAAGAGGACTACGCAATCCTGCCGATTTTCAATTTGAGGAATCAATTGCCCAAGCAAACAAAAAAATGACCGGCATAGACACCGCATTTTTACTTACTGCGCCAGAGTATAGCTTTATCTCTTCATCCATAGTGCGCGACGTAATGAAAAATGGAGGCGATTATAGTGCCTTTGTACCTAAAGGAGTATCCCTATGAAAAATTTAATAACCACGCTTTTTTTACTCATCTTCTTACTCGCCAGCTGTAAGCAAAACGGCGTCGAAAGCAAATCAACGAGCCCACCTAAAGATTTAAAAACTGTTTTTGAAAAAGGCAATGGAAACCAGACAGCAACCTATGATGAGACCATTGCTTATTATAAAATGCTCGCAGAACAGTTTACGACCATTACCATAGAAGAAATAGGACTTACAGATAGTGGCAAACCATTACATTTAATTACATACTCAAAAAATACCGTCGACTGGAACACCGCAAACGAAAATGCAATTAAAATACTTGTCAATAATGGTATCCATGCAGGTGAAAGCGATGGTATAGACGCGAGCATGATGCTCATGAGAGACCTCGCAACCGGAGCAGTGAAAACACCAGACAATCTTATATTCTCCACCATCGCAATCTATAACGTAGGTGGTTCGCTAAACCGCAATAGCGATAGTCGCACGAACCAAAATGGGCCAGAGTCCTACGGGTTTAGAGGAAATGCACGAAATTATGACTTAAACAGAGACTTTATAAAAGCCGATTCCCGCAACGCACGAGCGTTCTACGAAGTGTATCACAAAATAAATCCAGATATTTTTATAGACAACCACGTGAGTAACGGTGCAGACTACCAGTACACGCTCACCCATCTTTTTACACAACATAACAAACTGGGTAGCGCAACAGGAACCTACCTGCAAAACAACCTACAACCAGACCTAGAAAAAGCCCTTTTAAAACGCTCCTTACCTATTACACCGTATGTAAATGTTTGGAACGGCCCACCAGAAAGTGGATTTAGCCAGTTTATGGACTCACCTAGATACTCGTCTGGTTACACAACTTTATGGAATACTTTAGGCCTTGTGGTCGAAACCCACATGCTCAAACCCTATAAAGACCGCGTCGCAGGTACTAAAGCAATCATGGAAGAGATGATTGCTCTGGGAACTAAAAATATGGAAGCGATTAAAAAGGCACGCATTGAATCTTTTGCTCATTTTGAAAAATCCAGAAAATATGCGCTTTCATACACGCTAGATGAAACCAAAGCGGACACGCTACAATTTATGGGCTATGAGCCTAAAAATGACAAAAGTGCACTCACAGGCAACACATTACTCACCTATGACCGCAGCAAACCATTTACTAAGGCGGTTCCGTTTTATAATCAATACATACCTGGAGACAGCATCACCATTCCAGAATATTACGTGATACCAAGCGGCCAGTGGCACGTTATAGACCTGTTGAGAGCAAACCGCATAAAAATGCAGCCACTCACTGAAGATACCACATATAAAGTAGGAACTTACCGCATTGCTGACTATGGAACCGTGACAAATCCTTACGAAGGACATTATATACATAACAGTGTTGTTTTAGAAGAAACTGTTGGAGAAGTTCGCTTTCGCGAAAGCGATATACTCGTACCTACTGCACAACCAGGTATCAGGTATATTCTAGAGACCCTAGAACCTGCCGCGACCGATTCCTTTTTTAGATGGAACTTTTTTGATACTATTCTTCAACAAAAAGAAGGATTTTCAAGCTACGTATTTGAAGCTACAGCGGCCAAACTACTTGCGGAAAACCCAGCAATTAAAAAAGAATTTGAAGCTAAAAAATCGAGTAACAAAGAATTCAAAAGCGATAACTACGCTCAACTAGAATGGATTCACAAGCGTTCAAAAAATTACGAAAAAGCACATTTAACCTACCCTATTTATAAAATTTACTATGAAAATTAAGTTTTTACTTCTCATTGTAATTGTGTTTTTTAACTCAAGCTGCAAAAACGAAAAACAAACTGAAACAATTACACCAGAACTTGAAAAAATAACGGTCGAAGGAGCCGTTACAGATGGAACGTTTGCCGAAGATGTTGTTTGTGACTCGCAACGGTTTACATTTCAGTTACCGCTTTTTCAAGGTTCTAAAGAAGCAGTGTCCAGACTGAACAACGATATTTTCAGCCTACTTGTTTACGACTTTAAGAATGTGACGTACGCACAAGGCACACCTATTGAAGACGTTTACAAAATTTACGTAAACCAAAGAAGTCAAGCGTTATGTAAAAATCCTGATAATGGTATGCAGCGCATTACAGTAAAACACGTTTCAGAAAATGAAGATTTTGTAAGTTTTGAATTAGAATATGTTCAGCATAATGTGACCAGTAGTTTACTGCGTAGTTATAGAAAAAATGGTGTGACGCCCATATACCTTCAAGAACTCATAAGGCCAGGAAAGCAACAAGACGTGGAGACTATTTATGACATAAACCTACAGTCTGAAGTTGCATCATTAGCATTATTTGTTAAGCCAGGTGACCAAGAATACTTTCAAGATTTTATAAAAGATAAGGTGTACACTTTTGAGTCTGGTAGTTTTAAAGAACTTGTTCCAGGACTACGCAAAAGTGTAGACGGCAGTATCTATCTACAAGTTGCAAAACAAATAGAACTTCCCAACCGACTATCGTACATAAATAATACGATTGTACTCGATATTGCGGCTGTAGAGCTCAACGCATATCTGGACTTCTCAAAAGTCAAATAATTTTTTTTTTGTGGAGTAGGTTTAAACCAGCATGTCTGAAGGAAAAAGGTATTTGATATTTTCATAAGAAACCTTTAAGGCATCTACGGCATCTTCTTTAGACAACCAGACTGCCTCATCTATACCTTCGTTATTTTGAGGCATGAGCAACCCGCCATAGGTTGTGCTCATAATGTACCAGTGTGTAAGTTTAAGCTTGCTATTTTCTTTCCAATCAAAAATATGATAGGTCGCACCTAGATACCGAGTCACATCTAAATCCTGGACACCAGTTTCTTCTATCGTTTCCCTTACGGCAGCCTGTTCTACCGTTTCACCTTTATCCATTTTTCCCTTAGGCAAGTCCCATTTACCATTGCGGTGTATAAAAAGGTATTCTTGTTTATCGTTAATGACAAGGCCACCTGCAGCTATTACCAGCGGCAATTTCTCATGTAATAATTTAAGAAGTTTCTTAGGAGACTTGTTATACAATAGGACTCGCTCTAGTTTGCCCTTTCTTATTTTTCTGATAATTTTTTGAAGGTCTACCTTTTTTAAACTGAACACTTCATAGTCTGGAAAGGCATCTTTGTCAGAGGTGACAATTATGGCAATTTCTTTGACAAAAACTTTATACATTTGCGGCATGGTTAGAGATAGAGATACGGCAATTAAAACAGCAGAATTATTGTTGCAAATTAAAGCAATTAAATTGCAACCACAAGACCCTTTCACATGGGCAAGCGGCTGGAGTTCTCCTATATACTGTGACAATAGAGTAACCCTATCCTACCACACTATAAGAAACTACCTGCGCGAGAACATTGCAGACCGTATTGAGGACCTTTACGGCAAGCCTGACGTAATCGCTGGTGTAGCAACAGGCGCCATAGGAATAGGAATGCTTGTTGCTGACTACATGAAACTTCCATTTGTTTACGTGCGTCCCGAAGCTAAAAAGCACGGCCGTAAAAATCAAGTAGAAGGACATCTCGAAAAAGGTCAAAAAGTAGTTGTTGTTGAAGACCTTATAAGCACTGGCAACAGTAGCCTGAATGCTGTTGCAGCGCTCAAAGAAGCTGGCGCAGACGTTAAGGGAATGCTTGCATTATTTTCATACGGTTTTGATGAAGCAACTGAAAACTTCAAAAATCAAAACATAGAGCTCACAACGCTTAGCGACTATGAACATCTTATATTACAAGCACAAAGTACAGGTTATTTAAATGAAACCGAAATTGCATTACTCAAAAGCTGGAGAGAAAACCCTAGCACGTGGAGTGCATCTTAAAAAAATATTATGAACTTAGAAAGTCGCCAGGTAACCACCTCAAAATCCCAAGAAGAACTTTACACATTTCTTACACAAGTAGAGAATTTTAAACAACTCATGCCAGAGGATACAAAATTTGAAGTTCAGGGTACCGATAAGTTCCTTTTCGGACTTAAAGGCATGCCAGAGATACGTCTAGGTCTTCAGGAAAGCATACCGCACAGTAAGGTAGTCTTAGGTTCTACCAGCGATAAACTTGCCTTTACACTCACGTGTGACATGGTACAGCAAGAAAATGGAACGCTTGCACAACTTCATTTTAACGGTGATTTTAATGCCATGATGGCCATGATGATTAAAGGCCCTATCAATAAGTTCTTAGAGCAACTTGCGACAGGACTGGAAAAACTTTAGTAATTCCATGACACTTCTTTGAGTTCGTAGGAACTCAGCACACCATCACATTCCAGCAATAGCTTGCCGTCGTCGTCAACGCCGCGCACCGTGGCTTGGACTTTATGTCCATTAATGGTATAGGAAACTAGTTTATCTAGTTTGTAAAAATGCTTCATATACATCGCATCTAATGCCGTAGGGTTTTGGTACCACTGCTCAAAATGATTTAAGAAAGACAACAGCAATTTGTCTAAATCCTGAACATTTCCCGTGATTTGTTTCAATGAGATAGCTCTGGGCGCATGAATAAAATCGGTTTGATTAACGTTAAGGCCTATTCCTATAATCGCATGATCTTTTTGAGAGCCCTTGAAAATAGTTTCAACCAGCACGCCAGCAAGTTTGTGGTTAACTGACAGTATGTCGTTAGGCCATTTGATTTTGGCCGTGACGCGCAACTGTTCCTGTAACCAAGTTACCAGCGCTACACTCACTAATTTATTGAGTGAAAAAAGGTTGTCAAAATTACGTAAATCGGAAATTAATATACTGAATGTTAGATTCTTATAAGGTTCACTTTCCCATCGAGTACCTCGTTGCCCCTTACCTTGCGTTTGCGTGTGTGTGAATATTGTGGTTAGGTTGGGGAGTTCGCTTTCGCGAAAGCGTACCCTTAAATCCTCATTTGTAGAGGCACTGGCATGTAATTTGACTAGGTTCAACTTGCATATTTATCGGCGAGTTTAAGACAAATTTTAACAGTCTACCATTAAAAAGCGATAAATTTGTAAACGTAAACTACAATGAATGATTAAAAATCAAGTTTCTCCAGATACACTCGTGTCTCAAATAATTGCCGGAATAGAAGATGTTAAAGGGAATGACATTACCATTTTAGACCTAAGAGCTATTGAAAACACTGTTACAAGTTATTTTATCATATGTAATGGTACCTCAAATACACAAGTAAAAGCTATCGTAAACTCCATTCAACGCGGCGTGAGCAAGTCACTCAAAGAAAATGCGTGGCATGTGGAAGGTAGCGAGCAAGCAGAATGGGTTTTACTCGACTACGTAGATGTCGTAGTACATGTTTTTCAAAAACACGTACGCGAGTATTATGACCTTGAAGGATTGTGGGGCGATGCAAAAACTACCGTCATAGAATCCACTTATTAAACTTAGAACAAAACTTACATGTCCGAAGATAACAAAAACGCACCTAAGCCTAACAAACCCAACCTACCAGGTGGCATGAAACCAGCATTCAAT
The DNA here is from genome assembly GCA_030731685.1 of Nonlabens sp. Lineage (GTDB taxonomy): Bacteria > Bacteroidota > Bacteroidia > Flavobacteriales > Flavobacteriaceae > Nonlabens. The sequence goes on along the minus strand of JANQTO010000224.1, from coordinate 2,464 downwards.
GTATGGTGGATTATTGTACCACTGGTGCTTGTATTTATAGCATTCAGCTTCTTTTCAAATAACATATCGTCACCAAGCGAGCTCAATACCACTGATTTTAATAGAATATTAGAATCTGGTGATGTGCGTGAAGTAGAAGTAGTAAGCAATCGTAAAATCGCTAAAATCTACTTAAAAGACGAAGCACTTAAAATGGAAAAATATAAAAAGTCCATTAAAGAAGGTGCGATTGCAAACAAGGAACTACCCGAATTTACGTATGAATTTGGTGACGCTAAACTTTTTGAAGAAAAACTACTTCAGACTATAAACGACAACAAATTAGATGCAGAGCCTGTATTTAACGCAGAGAAAGAAGACTGGACCTCTTACTTAGGGACCCTGTTGCCATTTGTACTTCTTATAGGTATATGGATATACCTAATGCGTCGCATGAGCGGCGGAGGTGGTGGTGGCGGTGGCCAGATTTTCAACATAGGAAAATCAAAAGCTAAACTCTTTGACCAAAAAACAGATGTTAAAACTACCTTTAAAGATGTCGCAGGACTAGAAGGTGCAAAAGAAGAAATTCAAGAAATTGTAGACTTCCTTAAAAATCCAGAAAAATATACAGACCTAGGTGGTAAAATTCCTAAAGGCGCACTACTTGTAGGCTCACCAGGAACTGGTAAAACCTTACTTGCAAAAGCAGTAGCTGGCGAGGCTAAAGTTCCTTTCTTCTCCCTTAGTGGTTCAGACTTTGTTGAAATGTTTGTAGGTGTAGGCGCGAGTCGTGTACGTGACTTATTTAAGCAGGCAAAAGAAAAATCTCCTTCCATTATCTTTATTGATGAGATAGATGCTATAGGACGCGCACGTGGAAAATCCAACATGTCTGGCTCAAATGATGAGCGTGAAAATACCCTGAATCAGCTCCTTACAGAGATGGATGGTTTCGGCACGAACACAAACGTTATCGTTCTTGCAGCAACAAACCGAGCAGACATTCTTGACAAAGCGCTTATGCGTGCAGGCCGTTTCGACCGACAAATTTATGTAGACTTGCCGGACGTGCGCGAGCGTGAACAAATATTTGAAGTTCACCTACGTCCTATTAAAAAGGTTGAAGATGAACTTGACACAGCGTTCCTTGCAAGACAAACACCAGGCTTTTCAGGTGCTGATATTGCAAACATGTGTAACGAGGCAGCATTAATAGCAGCTCGTAAAGGTAAAAAGGCTGTAGGACGTCAAGATTTCTTAGACGCCGTAGATAGAATCGTTGGTGGATTAGAAAAGAAAAATAAGCTTATCACTCCTTCTGAGAAAAGAACGATTGCATATCACGAAGCTGGTCACGCGACGGTTAGCTGGATGACCGAACATGCAGCACCACTTGTTAAAGTAACTATAGTACCTCGTGGCATGTCGCTAGGTGCAGCATGGTACCTGCCTGAAGAAAGACAAATAGTGCGTCCAGAACAAATGCTGGATGAAATGTGCGCAACTATGGGTGGACGCGCTGCTGAAAAAGTGATGTTTAATAATATTTCCACCGGAGCACTAAGCGACTTAGAAAAAGTAACTAAACAAGCCAGAGCTATGGTTACTATCTACGGACTTAACGATAAGGTAGGAAATGTAACATACTATGACTCTAGCGGCCAGCAAGAATATAGTTTTGGCAAACCTTATAGCGAACAAACTGCTATTGTTATAGACCAGGAAATTTCTAAGGTCATCGAAGAGCAGTATCAACGAGCAATCTCAATTCTTACTGAAAATAAAGACAAGCTCACACAACTTGCAGAAATATTACTTGAAAAAGAAGTGATTTTCAAGGATGACTTGGAGCAAATTTTTGGAGAGCGACCGTTCATTAAAGAGGAAGCGGTAGCGTTAAAAACGAGCAGTACTTTTCCTGTAGAAGAAACTAAAAATTTGGCGCCCGAGGAATAGTTGGTCACAATCTAATAAGTGATTATATTTACCAGCAACCCTAAACACCCTTAGTACTCGCCGATGAGCATTTTCGACAAACTTTTTGGAAAGAACAAAGCTTCTGAAAATGAAGATCGTGCGGGCGATGAGCGCTCTAAATTCATGCCTGATGATAAGTTGCCCTTAGATGAGCAATTTATACATCATTTCACAAAACAGGGCGGCAGGTTGCTCTACAGCCTGAATGAAGAAGAAATACAGGCACATTTTGAAGATATAATGGTTGAACATGACTTCTTTGAACAGCCAGCATTTTGCTATGACAAGCAACTCGTCGAGCGTTTTAGTAATTTTAATTTAGATTTTAATGCTAACCACGAGGAAAGCAGTTTATTTCTCACTACCTGTGAGTATCTAATATCTGACCACGGTGCTATTTTATTCTCTTCAAACCAAATTAAAGAAATAAAGCCAGCGCAACTGCCCGACACGTTTATAGTCATAGCGTCCACAAGTCAAATTGTTGAAACCATAGGTGAAGGAC
>JANQTO010000223.1:2115-4371 GCA_030731685.1 Nonlabens sp. | reverse complement strand
ATTAGGAATCGCATAGCGCTTATTTTTAGCCTAAAGATAAGGTACGCGTAGCAATATGAACTAAGAAATTACGGTAAGCTTAATTGAAAAAACTATCTACAAACGCTGTTTTGTTGAAAACTTGCAGGTCGTTCATACCTTCACCCATACCTATGTAGCGCACGGGAATTTGAAACTGGTCAGAGATTCCTATAACGACGCCACCTTTTGCAGTTCCATCTAGTTTTGTGACTGCTAGCGAACTCACCTCAGTAGCAGCAGTGAATTGTTTTGCCTGCTCAAAGGCGTTCTGACCTGTAGAACCATCTAGCACAAGCATAACATCATGTGGTGCATTAGGAATCACCTTATCCATTACGCGCTTAATCTTTGTAAGCTCGTTCATCAAGTTTACCTTGTTGTGGAGTCTACCTGCGGTGTCTAGTATGACAACATCTGCCTTTTGAGCTACTGCACTTTGTAACGTGTCAAATGCAACACTTGCCGGGTCGCTGCCCATAGCCTGTTTTACAATGTCCACGCCTACACGGTCAGCCCATATTTGTAACTGGTCCACCGCAGCAGCACGGAAGGTATCACCAGCACCCAAAACTACTTTTTTACCAGCCGCTTTAAACTGATGCGCAAGCTTACCTATGGTCGTCGTTTTACCTACACCGTTAACACCTACTACCATAATAACATAGGGCATATCTTGTTGTGGTATGGTAAATTCTGTCTCGTTTGCGTTGTTTATTTCACTTAACAAACCTGCAATTTCTTCACGCAATATGGCGTTGAGCTCGCTGGTTCCTAAATATTTGTCGACAGCTACGCGAGCCTCAATACGGTCTATGATTTTAACGGTTGTCGCGACGCCTACATCACTAGAAATAAGCACATCTTCCAGATTATCAAGCACATCAGTATCTACGGTAGATTTGCCCGCGACTGCCTTTCCTAACTTATCAAAAAAGCTTGATTTAGTCTTTTCAAGTCCTTTATCTAAGGTCTCTTTTTTTTCTTTGGAAAATATGTTTTTGAAGAAGCTCATGGTACGTAGTTAGTCGTTACAAAAATAAGAAGAAATGTCTACAGAAGGTACATTCTTTTAGCCGATGCATTTTAAAACATCTAGGATGCGTTTACGACATGTGGAGAACAGCAATCTGAGTGAAATTTTAGACTAGAAAAGTCTACGTTTATCAAACAACAAAAGCCGTTCTGTTTCCAGAACGGCTTTATGTTATCGTTTTAACCAACTTAATTTTTCTTGAAAAAATCGTCTACAAGTTCAGGTGCCATGATAGCACTTACAAATGTGTAAGCTCCAGTTTTAGGAGATTTAACCATTTTCACGGCCTTAGTAAGTCTGTTAGACTTTGTTTGAAGGGATGCTACTACTTTCTTTGCCATGTCTTAATTATTTAATTTCTTTATGAACAGTCATGCGCTTAAGAATAGGATTAAATTTCTTAATCTCTAATCTATCTGGAGTGTTCTTTTTGTTCTTAGTTGTAATGTAACGAGATGTTCCCGCCTGTCCAGACTCTTTGTGCTCTGTACATTCTAGGATAACCTGTATTCTATTGCCTTTCTTTGCCATCGTGCTGTGTTGTTACAAATTACTTCTTAACAAGAAAACCGTTTGCACGTGCTTCCTTAATTACCTGAGTAATTCCTTTTTTGTTGATGTTTTTAATTGCTTTAGCAGACACCTTTAAGGAAATCCACTTATCTTCTTCAGGAAGGTAAAAACGCTTTTTGAATAAGTTAACGCTAAATGTACGCTTGGTCTTGTTCATTGCGTGGGAAACATTGTTTCCAGACATTGCTCTTTTACCAGTAAGTTCACAAACTCGTGACATGATATTCTGTGTTTAAAATCGGATTGCAAAATAACAAAACTTAATTCAATCTCACAAGTCTATTTTGATGCGTTTTTTAATAATTCGTGTTGAATTAGTTCAAATGCCTTATTTACAGTCTTTTCTATGACTCTTTCCCTGTGACTACCCATCATAAATTCATATGCGGTAGCACCATTTTTTGTAGCAACTCCTATAAATACAGTTCCTACTGGGGCGTTACTGTCACCTTTATCAGGTCCAGCGTTTCCTGTAGTTGATATCGCGATGTCTGCATTAAACTTCTCACGCACTTGCGATGCCATCGCTTGTGCCACCTGAGAGCTCACCACACTGTGCTTCTCTATTAATGCTGGGTCTATACCCAGAATATCTACTTTAGATGCTGTGGCATAGGTTATGGTGCTAC
>JANQTO010000223.1:0-2105 GCA_030731685.1 Nonlabens sp. | reverse complement strand
TCCAGGAATTTCTGTAATGGCATTTGCTATTCTGCCACCTGTACAGCTTTCGGCTGTGGCGATGGTGAGGCCGTGTTGTAACAACATCTTACTGACCGTAGATACCATGGAATCAGTTTCACTCTCGCCTACGATGATATCACTTATGAGGACGTACAGCGCCTTTATCTGGGCATCTACACGTGCCAAAATACCTTCTTTGTCATGTCCTATGCAGGACAAACGCAGTCGTACCGTTCCGAAACTAGGTAAATATGCCAGCTTAATATCTACCGGTAAATCATTTTCCCATTGCTCTATACGCGTTGCGATGGTACTCTCGCCCTGCCCTGCCGTGAGTATGGTACGGTGATGAATAAATGGTAAATTACCTAGTTTCTCTAATCTAGGAAGCACGCTGCTGCGCATAATTTCCTTCATTTCAAAAGGAACGCCAGGCATGGAAATAAAGGTAACGCCGCCGTCTTCAATCCACATGGCTGGTGCCGTGCCGTAGGTGTTTTTAATGACTTGTGCTCGTGATGGAACTAGTGCCTGTTCCCTATTCATGGGCGCCATTTCCACCTTGATGTATTTGGCAAAAAGTTCTTCGACATGTGCAAGTACCTCATCGTTCATGACCAGTTTGTCATTGAAAAAAGAACACATCGTTTTTTTAGTAATATCGTCTTTGGTGGGTCCTAAGCCGCCTGTAATGAGTACGATTTGTGATTGTTGTTTCGCTTTCGCGAAAGCGGACAAAATATGCTCACGCTCGTCACTTACTGACAAAATCTCATAGACAGAAACTCCTATTTTATTGAGTTCCTGAGCCATCCATGCAGAATTTGTATCTACAATTTGACCTATAAGAATTTCATCACCAATGGTAATGATGGTTGCAAGCATCTAGAAATCTCTTTTGAGCTGTAACATCGCTCGTTCCAGCTGTGCGTGCACCCGCATGAAATGTTCGTTTATATCCATAGGGTCGTTAGACTTGCCCCATGCCTCTAAGATGAGAATATCTCCGAGGCAATCTAGACCGAACATGTCTACAGACGGTTTCATCTTGTGCGCATACTCGTGTGTTTTTGCCCTATCCTCTTCTACCACCGCGGTGGCGAGATAATCTAAGTCTTTAGGAATTTCTTCTAAGAACATATCTACCATGGACTTGATGAATTCCTGGTCGTTATCTGATAATTCAACAATTTTAGAAAGGTCGTAGTCTATATTTTTCATTTTACTTTGATGTGGAACATTTCCCGTCCAGCGAGCATTCCTTTTAATGTATCATTTTCTTGTACTCTAGAAACACCAGCTGGTGTTCCTGTAAAGATAAGGTCTCCTATCTTTAATGTAAAGTACTGGGAAACATGCGCAATAATCGTATCAATATTAAACAACATGTGCGACGTGTTGCCACTTTGCTGCAAGGTATCGTTTTTATAAAGCTCAAATGATAAGTCGTTTAAATTTCCTAAATCTGCTTTAGGGATAAACTCCCGAGATACCACCGCTGCACCGTCAAAGGACTTTGCCTTTTCCCATGGCAAACCTTGTTCTTTTAATTTTTGCTGTAAGTCGCGAGCGGTAAAATCGATTCCCAGACCTATCTCATCATAATATTTATGAGCAAACTTCTCTTCAATGTGCTTACCTATGCGATTAATTTTCACAACAACCTCAACCTCATGATGCACATCATCACTAAATGGCGGAATGAAAAACGGCTGCTTGTGTAGTAATATAGCAGTATCTGGCTTTAAAAACACCACAGGCTCTGATGGTCGCTCATTTGCGAGTTCAGCAATATGCTCTGTATAATTACGTCCTATACAAATAATTTTCATGTCTATCGGCTGTAATTAGGCGCTTCCTTTGTAATAGTCACATCATGTGGGTGACTTTCTTGAACTCCAGCAGCCGTAATTTTAACAAATTTACCTGTTTGTTTTAATGTCTCAATATCTTTTGCACCGCAATAGCCCATACCAGCTCGAAGTCCACCTACAAACTGCGTCATGCTCTCACCCAAGTCACCTTTATAAGGTACGCGACCTACGATGCCTTCAGGAACCAATTTTTTAATATCGTCTTCTACGTCTTGAAAATAACGGTCT
>JANQTO010000222.1 GCA_030731685.1 Nonlabens sp. | reverse complement strand
TATTCCGGAAAAGCTTTTAGACTAGGCATCACCGGTGTTCCAGGTGTTGGGAAATCTACATTTATAGAATCATTGGGTAAACACGTTCTTGCCAACTCAAAAAAGCTTGCCGTACTTGCAATAGACCCATCGAGCAGCGTTTCTCATGGTAGTATTTTGGGCGATAAAACGCGCATGGAAGAATTGGTTAAAAGTGACTTAGCATTTATAAGACCTAGCCCTGCTGGTGTCACTCTAGGCGGCGTGGCAAGAAAAACCCGCGAAGCCATTATTTTGTGTGAAGCAGCTGGCTATGATTTTATTATTGTTGAAACCGTAGGAGTCGGTCAAAGTGAAACCGCAGTCCACAGTATGACCGACTTTTTTCTACTACTGAAACTCGCAGGCGCTGGCGATGACCTACAAGGAATTAAACGCGGCATCATGGAAATGGCAGACGCCATCGTCATCAACAAAGCTGACGGCGATAATCGTACACCTGCAAACCACGCACGCCGTGAATTTAAAAATGCACTGCACATGATGCCAGCAAAAAATCATGCATGGCCCACGCAGGTATTCTTATGCAGCGGTTTGCATGACGAAGGTGTTGATGTGATATTTAAAGAACTTAACGATTTTCACGCACACACTCAAAGTAACGGCTCGCTTACTCATAAACGTAGCAAACAAGAACTGTATTGGTTACATCAAACCATCAAAGAAACCTTAAATGACCGCTTTTACAACGACCCAAGGGTTCAAGAAAAACTTGGAACTTTAGAAGATGAAGTTTTGAATAAAGTAAAAAGTCCATTTGAGGCGGCTCGGGAATTGTTGAACCTTGCTCAATAAAATAATAGCAATCAAGCACTTTAAAAAAAGGCTGGCTATGTTATCTATTTAAAGTATTACTTCCTAGAGGACTTTCCATATTTCGCTTTCGCGAAAGCGTAACCCTTAAAACTACCGTAGCCTATCAAGGAGCCCATGAAGGCACCCATAAGCACATCGCCGGGATAGTGAACGCCCAGATACACGCGGCTATACGCAACAATTACAGCCCAAATTACAACGATGATGGCGAGTTTTCTACGAGAACGGCGCAAGTGCATCCACATAAACGCAGCAAGTGCAAAGGCGCTGCTGGCATGGCCGCTATAAAAACCATAGGTGCCACCACTACGACCTACTTTTGAAACGAGTCCTTCTAATCCTGGCTCTTTAAAAGGCCGCAGACGTTGTACCAGCGTGTTTTTGAATAAAAGCGCTAGCTGGTCGCTCAAGGCAATCATAATGGCGATGGTTATTAATGCAATGATTAATTCTTTGCGCTTGAGCTTTTTATAAAGTACGTATAACAGGTATGCATAAAGTGGTATGGACGCAAGCTTGTGTGTGATAATGTTGAAGAACAGGTCTACCGCGTCATTGCCCCAATCGTTTAAAAAGAGTAATAAATCCCAGTCAAGTTGCTTGAGGTCGGCCATGGGTTACTCGTCGTATAGCGCTATTTGCTCATCATAAAAACGGCTAGCCTCTTCTACAAGATTTTTTGTCTCCTCGGTAAGTTCTTCCTCATCGGCTGCATCTAAATCTTCTAGAAACTCGATGCTATCATCTTTCAGGTTAATGACAAACCGCGGATACTCGAGGTGTACCACAAAAATATCTTCGGGATAGTGAGCGTTATCGCCCATAAGGAATCTAGGAAATGACATAAGCTTGAAAACTAGTGATTAGCAGGTTTGCCGTTTGTTACAAAACTCAAATCTAGTATAAAATAAATTAAACATCGTGTAATGTGGTAAATTGTGATTGTATAATTCCTAAATGAACCTAGGAAAAATTAACTTTGTCATATGCAACAACAACTTAGAGCAGACAATATCCAGAAATCCTATAAAGGCCGTCCAGTCGTTAAAGGTGTTTCTTTTGAGGTAAATCAGGGCGAAATCGTAGGGCTTCTAGGTCCTAACGGTGCTGGGAAAACAACCTCTTTCTATATGATGGTAGGACTTGTAAAACCTACCGGCGGTGACGTGTGGTTAGACGATAAGAAAATCACCAAGTTCCCCATGTATAAGCGTGCACAAAACGGTATAGGTTATCTAGCGCAAGAAGCCTCTATTTTTAGAAAGCTTACCGTGTGGGAAAATATTATGGGTGTGCTCCAACTTACAGACTTGACGCCAAAAGCTCAAAAGGAACGTTGCGAGATGCTCATAGAAGAGTTCAGCTTGCAGGAACGTCGTAACCGTAATGGCGATTTATTGAGCGGTGGCGAGCGTCGCCGTACAGAAATTGCCCGTGCACTTGCTACAAACCCTACATTTATTTTATTAGATGAACCATTTGCAGGTGTAGACCCAGTTGCTGTGGAAGACATACAGCGTATTGTTGCGCAGTTGACAAAGAAAAACATAGGTATACTTATTACCGACCACAACGTTCAAGAAACGCTAGCTATTACTGACCGCACGTATCTTATGTTTGAAGGAAATATCTTAAAGCACGGCAGTCCAGAAGAACTCGCCGAAGACGAAGTTGTAAGACGCGTCTATCTAGGACAGAATTTTGAGTTGCGTAAGAAGAAATTGTTTGTGGAGTAATATTTTATAGAGCAGGTTTCTTGCCTATTGCATTCTGCACCAAACTCATAAGAACATACAAAACAATAATACAAGGTATCGCATAGAGCTGTAGCACAATAATCGCGATAACGCTCAGCAATAAAAACACGTATCGTATTTCATTTCCTTTAAAACCCCATTGCTTGAACTTGAGAGCAAATAATGGAATTTCTGCGTTCAGTGCGTAACAACTTAATAGTGTTATCACGATAAGCACATACGGGTTTGAAAGCATATCATACACCCAATTCACCTCGCCAATTTGTGCCAGGATTCCCAGCGAAATAATAAAAATAGCATTTGCCGGTGTAGGCACGCCTATAAAACTATCGCTCTGTCTGGTGTCAATATTGAAATTTGCCAGCCTGTAAGCACTTGCTGCGGTAATAAAAAATCCCAAGAACGTTATTTCCTTAAACAGCGTCGTTGCACTGCTCCAGCTGGAATCATCAGTGACACCTAACAACGCATCGCCGTGGCCGGTAGCGTCGGCAAGGAGTTGGCACATGACAATACCCGGAACTAGGCCGCTGGTGACCATATCAGCAAGGGAATCCAGTTGTTTGCCCCGCTCACTGGAAACGTTTAAAACCCTAGCTGCAAGTCCGTCAAAAAAGTCAAAAAAGATGCCTAGCGCGACATACATTCCCGCAAGAATGAGCGAGTCATTAAACGCGTAGACCGCACCTATACAGCCACACAGCAGGTTCAAAATGGTAATGCCGTTAGGGATAAATTTCTTCATGATACAAATATGCAGCAATTATGCAAGTTTTGGAACATCTACTCGTGCAATATCTGCGTAAATTGGTAGTTATTACACTAGAAACCTAGATATTTGCCACTTCATAAAAAATGCATTTGAGAATTTTCTTCTTTTTGAGCTTGTTGCTGTGTTCCGCTTTCGCGAAAGCGCAAACTTCAAGAGCTTACTCAAACGAATTCCTAAATATAGGTGTAGACGCCGCAGCGCTGGGCATGAGCAATGCCGTAGTGGCGAGCACAGGCGATGTGAACGCAGGTTACTGGAACCCAGCAGGACTTACCCGACTTAAAAACCAAGAGGTTTCCCTCATGCACGCAAACTATTTTGCAAACATCGCGCAGTACAATTATGGTGCGTATGCCGCAGCTATCGATGACCAGAGCGCTTTTGGGTTTAGTATCATACGGTTTTCGGTAGACGACATCTTAAATACGACCCAACTTATAGACGATCAGGGAAATATAAATTACGACCGTATTTCGACTTTCTCTACCGCCGACTGGGCTTTTACATTTTCCTATGCGCGCGAGTCTAAACTGGACGGCTTCTCCTACGGCGCAAATGCAAAAGTGATTCGAAGAATCATCGGCGATTTTGCAACTTCGTACGGTTTTGGATTTGATGTAGGACTTCAATGGAAACGCAACGATTGGGAAATGGGAATCATGGCACGCGATATCACGACAACTTATAATACCTGGAATATAAACGAAGAAGCCTTTGAACAAGTAAGTGGCGCGGTAGCCGACCAAAACCAAGAGCTACCAGAAACGACAGAAATTACACTGCCCAAACTACAGCTGGGAATAGCCAGAACCTTTACGTTTCACTATGACCACGTACTCACAGCCGAGGTTGACCTCAACATGCGTTTTATACAAACAAATGACATTATTTCCAGCAGTAACGTGAGCGCGACACCAGCGCTCGGTCTTAATTACGGGTACACAGGATTGGTTTTTGTGCGAGCAGGTGTCGGCAACTTTCAAAATTTAACACAGTTAGACGGTAGTGACAGCATCAGTTTTCAGCCGAATATAGGTGTAGGT
>JANQTO010000221.1:3980-4456 GCA_030731685.1 Nonlabens sp. | reverse complement strand
AGTTTCATAGCCATGCTAGGTTTTTATAGCGTGCTTGCACTTTTATTTAAAATTCGTAAGAACTCACTCGCAATGGTTTGTATTGTTTGTTTGATGGTTCTCATAGCTGGTTCAGACTTATTTACTCTCCTTAGTTATCCAGTAAACTTCGGGACATCCACAGCATCCGTTATCCTTGGAGTTTCGTTGATGTTTTTAATAGGTGTTGTTTATGTGTTGCTGGGAGTCGCCATCTATAGACAGCGTGAGATATATGGAGATTTTGAAAAATGGTTGGGAATTATTGCAGTCATCTCAGGCATAGGTTATGCGGTTATTATCTTATTTCCTGTCGGGATTGTAGGCGAGCTTGTTTTTGAAATATTGCTTGTTTCACTTTTCTTCAAGTTGTATGAGCAGCACAAAAAGGCATAACAGTTTGCAGTAGATTTTTGATTAGCTCGCTTTCGCGAAAGCAAAATAACCATAACCCCGTT
>JANQTO010000221.1:0-3970 GCA_030731685.1 Nonlabens sp. | reverse complement strand
TTGAATGCCTGTCGCCTTTGAGTTTGCGGTCTTTGTATTCACAAGTGCCAATACTCGTTTGCCATAGTTTCTATAAATACAACGTAACAATTTAATAATCAACATCCTTTGCCGTATTTTAGGCGCATGAAAAAGTTGTTGTTCTTAGTTAGTTTATTATATGTGTGCGTTTTGCATGCCCAAAACATTTCTATAGACCAGTCCTATGGTACTAATGGTTATGTAAGTGGAGCGTTTAATGGGAGATTTGTAAATGTGTCCACCATGTTGCCAGGTAATAAAGTGCTGGTTGTGAGCAATGCAAATGCTAATAATAGTTACGTTCTTGAAAAATACCTAGATGATGGTTCGCGAGATGCGACTTTTGGCAGTAATGGGTTTTTACTCGTTAATATTGTAGCAAATTCTAAGGATAATGCAAATGCACTGGCCATACAACCAGACGGTAAGATTCTCGTCGCAGGAACATCAGACAGTAATCCGTCTTTGTTTGGAGTGTACTGGGATACCTTTGTTTCTCGTTTATTGCCTAATGGAGCTTTAGATACAACCTTTGGTACTAATGGGCACGTAAAAACAGATTTGGGTACAGACGATGATGAGGTTTGGGACGTTGCCACAAACAGCACAGGAGAGATATTTGTGCTCGCCGCTGCTCAAAGTGCCACGGTATCCTACAAAATCATAAAGTATGACGTTTCGGGAGTTTTGGACACCACTTTTGGTGTCAATGGTATTTTAGATGTTCCGTTCCCAGCCGATTCTAGGCTTTATGAAATGAAAATCAACGCTGCAAATGAGTTTATTTTAGGTGGAACAGTGCTCAATACTACGACAAATGAGTATGAAGTAAACGTGAAAAAACTAGACGCGCAAGGAGCGTTAATTACGAGCTTCGGCAACTCGGGAATTGCTACGGTTACAGACCCATTAGATAATTATACCATAAGAGATATCATCTTCACCGCAGACGGTGGCCTGATGCTTTTAGGAGCAGCCGGTAGTAGCTCTACAAATACACAGCTCGCCTTATACAAATTCACGGCAAATGGCGCGCTGGACACTACATTCAATACTACTGGCTATGGTTATTATGCACATAATTCAAGTAGTTATGGCGTAACCTTCCCGTATACCGTTGCACAATTACCCAACGGTTCCTTCATCGCACAGGCAGATATTATAGGGAACAACAACTATGATTTGCTACTGCTCAACGTGGGCGCAAATGGGGTTTTGGTAAACAATTTTGCTAATAACGGCAGGTTCATCCTACCGCGTAGTACCCACCAAGATTACAATAGACAGGTGTTATTGCAAGATGACGGGAAACTAGTAGTCGTAGGTCTGGCAACGGCCTCAACTAATAGGCAGACGATGATTGTGCGGTTTAAAGACGCATTTACTTTATCAAACGCTGCCGTAACTAAAACTACAGCGGCCGTTTACCCGAATCCCTTTAATGATACTATCCATGTAGAAAACTCCACTGGAATTGAGCAACTTACCTTGTATAATGTTTTGGGACAGCAGGTAAAAACGACCAATAGACAGAACGTCATGAATACGTCAAATCTTCGGGCGGGAATTTATTTTCTGAATGTGCATGATGAAAATGGTGCTATCTCAAGGCATCAATTGGTAAAAGAATGATGTTGCTATTCCGCTTTCGCGAAAGCGGACAAACCACAATGACCCTGCACCACTATTAACCATTCTTTAAAATAATAGCCCGTTTAATAATCTTACTTTTGCAGTATGGAACACAAAGCAGGATATGTCAATATCGTGGGTAACCCAAATGTAGGGAAAAGCACACTGATGAACGCACTGGTAGGCGAGCGTCTATCTATAATTACGAGTAAGGCGCAAACAACGAGACACCGTATTTTAGGTATCGTAAATGGTGAGGATTTCCAAATGGTTCTTAGCGACACGCCGGGAATTATCAAGCCAGCATACAAGCTGCAGGAAAGCATGATGGAGTTTGTAAAAAGCGCCTTTGAAGATGCCGACTGTATCCTATATATGGTAGAACTGGGCGAGAAAGACTTAAAAAATGAGGCTTTTCAAAAAAGACTCACGTTTGCAGAGGTTCCTGTTTTTGTAATTATCAATAAAATAGATCAAGGTAACGAGACCTTGCTGCAGGAATCGCTGGAGCACTGGAAAGAACATTTACCAAATGCAGAGGTTTTTGCGATAAGCGCGCTAGAGAACTTTGGCGTTCCGGAACTCATGAATCGTATCGTTGAAATTTTACCAGTTTCACCTGCATATTATCCTAAGGACGCTCTGACAGACAAGCCTGAGCGCTTTTTTGTAAATGAGAGCATTCGCGAGAAAATCCTTATTCATTACAAGAAAGAGATTCCATATTCTGTAGAAATAGATACCGAAGAATTTTTTGAGGACGAGACCATTATAAGAATACGCTCTGTAATTATGGTAGAGCGAGAAACCCAAAAGGGTATTATCATAGGCCATAAAGGTGCAGCTTTAAAACGTGTAGGAACCGAGGCTAGAAAAGACCTTCAAAAGTTTTTTGGCAAGCAGGTACACATTGAGCTTTACGTAAAAGTGAACAAAAACTGGCGTAGCGACGAGCGACAACTAAGACGTTTTGGGTATAAAGGAGATAATAAGTAGTTTTTATAGTTAAGAGTTAAGAGTTCAGAGTTCAGAGTTCAGAGTTTTTGAGCTTTGAGTCTTTGCTGTAGTGTAATATCTTTTCTTTAATCAGTGTAGGACATCTATTGCCTTCAGGTATTTACCATAAAAGGAAAAATCAAAGATTTTTATTTTAAGTGCTATTTAGAAGTAATTCTTAAACGATAAGTATCTCACTAATCCTAAAGAATCCTCTTCCCTTAGAGGGAAGATAAGAGATGGGTGTTTGCTCTTCGATTTAACATCATTTATTCCATCATATAACAACAGGAGCATATCAGCACTAAGCAATAAAATTTCACGAAGTAAAATATTAAGCGATTTGCGATTTGCGATTTGTGATTTGGAACTTGAGATTTGGAACTTGAGATTTGGAACTTGAGATTTGGAATTTAAAATATTTTCTCCATCGAGACAACCTTTTTAAAAACCATGCGTCTATGTAAATAGAAAGCATGTAAATTGTGAAAGTGATTCAGTTATATACAAACGAGAAAAAACTCATTGAAAAAGCGACGCAAGGCGACAGGAAGTCTCAGCAGCGTATTTATGAGAAACATGCGCCGCGTATGTTGAGCGTTTGTAGGCAATACATCAAGCAAACGGAGATTGCCGAGGAATGTATGCTCAACGGTTTTTTTAAAGCTTTTACAAAAATGGACCAGTACGGTCATGAAGGAAGTTTTGAAGGCTGGATGCGCAAAATAATGGTTCGCGAGTGTCTCGATTATTTAAGAAAGAAAGACCCTTTTAAATTTTCAGATACTATAGAAGACGATAAGATGGGCGCTGTAGAAGATACTGATGAAGACGACGATTGCCTAGACATAGAAATCATACAATCACTTATAGACGGTTTATCGCCAGGTTATAAAAACGTATTTCTCATGATTGTGGTAGACGGTTTTAAGCACAGTGAGGTTGCCGTAGCGTTAAATATTAGTGAGAACACGAGTAAAACACAGTTTCGCAAGGCACGATTAATCTTGCAAGAACAAGTAAAACAACTAAAAAAGAAAAGCTATGAAGCTTAATAATATAAAAAAATCGTTTGACGAGCGCGTCATTGCACCTAGCCCAGCTTCTTGGGACAAGCTAGCGCAGCGTCTTGACAACGAGCAAAAAACTAAAAAGCGTCCTTACCTTTATTGGTTAGGAGCGGTCGCCGCAGCGGTCGTTATTGCTTTAATGATTATAGTCCCTGTTTTTACAAACTCTGCAGATTCTATTAATGATAGTGTTGTAAAACAAGATGGAAAACCTGTCATTAAAAATAAATTGGATATTACTAAGCCTGATG
>JANQTO010000220.1 GCA_030731685.1 Nonlabens sp. | reverse complement strand
TAGGTATAATGTCCTATCCAGTCACCTAGGTTCATGTAGGTTGTTTGCTCCGTTAGTTTTATTTCCATGGGTAAATGCCTATGGCCAAAAATGAAATAGTCCACGTGCTGCTGTTCCAGCTTGCGTTTTGCATACTGTGCCAGCCACTCGTTTTCTTCTCCTAGAAATTTTGCGTCGTCATCGCCAGAGATAAGTTTGTTCTTTACCGATAAATGCCTTGCTAATCGCACACCTATGTCGGGATGAATCCATCGAAAGCACCATTGAAAGAAAGGGCTGGTAAATACCTTTTTCATGCGTTTGTAACCCATGTCGCCAGGACCTTTACCATCGCCATGGCCTATGAAAAAGGTTTTATTGTTAAATACAAAAGTCTTAGGCTCGTGATATACAGGAATGCCCAGCTCTTCTTCAAAATAGCCAAACATCCACAAATCGTGATTTCCTACAAAAAAGTAAATGGGAATACCGCTGTCTGCGATTTCAGCGAGCTTACCTAGGACGCGTACCTGACCTTTTGGGACAACGGTTTTATATTCAAACCAAAAATCAAACAAATCACCCAGTAAAAAAATAGCCGCGGCATCTTCTTTCACCATATCCAACCAGGCAAGAAACTTTTGCTCGCGTGGCTTGCTTAGTTCTTGTGTAGGCGCACCTAAGTGATTATCGCTAGAAAAGTATATTTTTTTACCTACTGGTATGTCCATAGGGCAAAGATACATTGCTTTGTGCTTTTACAAATAACGACTAGGAGACGCTAAGATGGAAATTGATAAACTTCTCATAATTCTTCCTCTAAATAAGCGACACCCTTCTAACTGTAAATCACTTGCTGTATCTTAGAGCACATGATTAACAAGCGTTTGCTCATTAAATATTTACTTGCTCACAACGATGAGAACAGCTTCTATGACAAGAAATTTAAAATAGACTTGAGCCTTAAAGAAGGTAAAGCAAAATTTCTTAAACATGTGTGCGCGCTGGCAAACAGCAACCCGGCAAATAACAGTTACATAGTCGTGGGCGTAGATGATGAAACAAATGAGATTTTGGGAGTCGACTTTTTTGACGACGCAAAACTGCAAAATCTTGTAAACGCCTACCTTACAAATGCACCGCTTATTGCTTATGAAAACATTGCTTTTCCGCACCTGCCTGCTGACAAGGTGGTAGGACTCGTCACCATACGCGCCCAACAAGGTATTACATCGTTACGCAAGAACATTTGGAAATATTATGGTGGTGCGGTTTTTCACAGAGATGGCAGTATTTCTATGCCTAAGAATTTTGGCTTTACCATACAAGACATCAACAGTGCGACCGTCGCGGCGATAGAAAAAGAAGCCAGCAGTAACATAGAACTCACCCTAGACCGCGTGATGCAGTTTATGGAACGTAAAACAGACGGTCTCGAGGCACATTATAAGGTATTTAAAGAGCAATTTGTAATATGCTGGTCAGGTCGCATAAAGCGCAAAAAAGAACAGGAATACTATTCCCGTGTTGACATCGAGCTGGTAAACGAGCAAGTGCGGCTTTTTTACAGCGCACAGGACGAGGTCCAAATCACCTATGACGGCGATTGCTTTACTATTTTAGAATTCATACAGCTGGGCATCGGTGAGCAGCGTAAATATTATCCTGTAGAACGTCAGATTTTGCGGTTTTTTCCAAACGGAACCTACAAGCTGGAGAACAAAATTATTTTCAATGCACCGGTTTACGACAGGCGTACCTTGCACCATATTTACAATAACAATCTAGCCCTGCTTGCAAAAATGAACGCTCGTCGTAACCTTACTGAACGTGAACTGCTTGAATTACAGGCGCTACCAGAAACCATGCTTATTTGTAAATTTAACAATGTGGGCGAACCCATTGAAAAAATGACTGCTTTTAAGGAGCAGTTGCGTAATCATAAAGATGTATACACGTCTTATAAACACGTACTGCGCGTGCTGCGCAAGGTAAAATACAATTCATGAGAACCATAGTTATAGGAGATATTCACGGCGGCTACAAGGCGCTAACCCAATTAATAGAACGCATTCAACTGCAGGACACAGACCAGCTCATTTTTCTGGGCGATTATGTAGACGGTTGGTCTGAAAATTATGAAGTGGTAGATTTTTTAATCACGCTTTCGCGAAAGCGAACAAACGACAACCACACTGCTCCCATTTTTCTTAGAGGAAACCACGATGCGCTCGTGCTGGATTATTTCGTAAATAATGTCAAGGATATCAGGTGGCGAGAACATGGTGGCGATAGCACCATCGCGAGCTATAAAAACAAAAGTAAGCAAGAAATACAGGCGCACATAGATTTTTTGACAAATGAGCTGCTAGATTATTTGGAACTAGACGGCAACGGTTATTTCCATGCAGGCTTTCAAAATTTAAAAGGACCGCAGTATGAGTACCATCCTAATGTAGTTTACTGGGATAGAACCTTGTGGGAAGTAGCCGTTTCCCTAGACCCAAACCTCCAGCCTGAAGATGACTGCTATCCAGACAGGCTCAAGCTGTACAAAGAAATATTCATAGGCCACACGCCCACGTCCAGACTCGGCGTTTTGGAGCCGTTAAATAAAGTAAACGTCTGGAACATGGACACCGCTGCTGCCTACATGGGGCCACTAAGCGCCATGTGCGTTGAAACCAAAGAAGTGTGGCAAAGTGACCCAGTACATTCTTTTTATCCTGGAGAATCTGGACGTAATTAGCCAGCTCGTAAAGCAGAAACGGATGAAGAATTTACAAGCACCGAACATCGCTTTTCCCCGACCCTAAAGGGTGGCGATATTCGTACATTTCCTAGGCAACACCTATAAAATTTCAAGTTTTAAAACACAAAACCCACCACTGCATTGCAATGATGGGTTTTAATATATAAAGCCTGTGTTTATACAAGCAATGTTATAATCGCTTAAAAAGGAAGGTCGTCGTGATCTTCATCTTTAGAATTTGCTATAGGTTCAAATTGGTCAAACGGCGGCACCTCTTGTGGTGCTCCAGCAGGAGCATTGCTCATGCGGTCTATTCTCCAACCAGCGATGCTGTTGAAATACTTAGTCTCGCCTTGTGGTGATTGCCACTCGCGACCTCTTATATTGATACCTACCTTTACTTGTTCTCCTACCTGATAAGAGTCTAATAAAGACGTTTTGTCCTGTACAAACTCAATCATCACGTGTTGTGGATATTGCTCCTCGGTAGTGACTACCAGCTCGCGTTTCATAAACCCACTAGCGTTAACTGCTTTTGTCTCTCCTACTACTTTGATTTTTCCTACTATTTCCATGTTTCTAATAATAAAATGTGCCAAGCATCTAGCAAGTTACCTTGTCTTATGAGCTCTTTTGCACGTGTATGTTTTTCTGTTATGCTTAGTGGTGGTAGTTGTTCCGCTTTCGCGAAAGCGATAACCTCATCTTTACTGGGCACTTTTACAATATTACCCAATTTTCCCAAATCATTACCTGTTAAAACCGAACTATTTCTAACATCTTCGGGCAGGGCATCGACGCCTACGCCCAACTCGGCTAGCGGTTTAGGCACCTCAAACATAGCGTCCTTGCTGCGGCAGTACCAGTTACCACCCATGCGGGCTACCGTATCTATCTTAAATGGGTCTATGCGCAGCTGCTCGTCGAGGACGGCATCATTCACGTGTACCATCACAATTTCACAAATAATGAGATTGCCGGCGCCGCCTTCCTGCCCTAGCTCTATAATGTCCTTTACCTTACATTCAAACTGCACGGGACTTTCTGCAACGCGCGGTGGTTTAACGATATCGCTTGGAGCTTCGGTAAGTCCGCTTTTTGTGAATTCGTTCACACCTGCGGCATATTCTGTACTGCTCAGCGACATTTGCTGGACGATGTTATAATCTACGATATTGATAACGACCTCACCCGTTTCCCTAGCGTTGATAAGGGTATGCTTTATGGAATTATCACGTACGCGTCGCGCAGGAGAAAAAATTAGAATAGGCGGGTTGCTACTAAACACATTAAAAAAGGAATAGGGCGACAGGTTTACATTCCCATCTTTATCTACCGTACTAGCAAAGGCAATAGGTCGCGGCTGCACCGCACCTAACATGATGCCATGTAATTGCGACGTTTCTATGTCTTTAGGGTCTAGTTTCAAGGGTGTGTTTTTGAGAATTCAAAGGTAGGGATTTTTGAGGGTTTTGCTGTCTATGAACCAAGCGATATTCCCTCAAGTTAAAACTGAAATTTTGATTTCCAAATACTGTGTTGCTGCATTAAGTTAGTGAATAGGCTATATATGAAGCAGGTTCTTGTGGCACGTACTGATGTGTGCCTACCTTCACTCATTTCGTAAAAAAGAGTTCGCAATTACCTGTAATTGTATTCTAATGCTTGTGAAATTGCGAGACATTCATTTGATTTTCCATAATAATATCAAATAACCATTATAGTTAATGTGTAATTTCTAAACGTATTTTAGACA
>JANQTO010000219.1 GCA_030731685.1 Nonlabens sp. | reverse complement strand
TCTAGCAATATCGTGAAGCACTCACCAGACGTTATCCTTATAGTAGTATCTAATCCTATGGATACCATGACTTATCTGGCTCATCAAGTAACGGGACTTCCTAAGCATAGAATTATAGGTATGGGCGGTGCCCTAGATAGCGCTCGTTTCAAATACAGACTTGCAGAGGCACTAGGCGCACCTAGTTCTGACGTAGACGGTATGGTTATAGGTGGACACAGTGACACCGGTATGGTGCCACTTACTCGTTTAGCAACACGTAATTCAGTTCCTGTAAGCGAGTTTTTGAGTGAAGAGCGCCTAGCACAGGTATTAGAAGATACTAAAGTAGGTGGAGCAACATTAACTAAATTATTAGGTACAAGTGCATGGTATGCTCCAGGAGCAGCAGTATCTGGAATTGTACAGGCTATCGCTTGTGACCAGAAGAAAATATTTCCATGTAGCGTCATGTTAGATGGCGAGTATGGTTTAAGCGATATATGCATAGGTGCTCCTGTAGTTTTGGGTCGCAATGGTATTGAAAAAATCGTTGAAATAAACTTGTCTGAAGATGAGAAGGCGCAACTTGTGGATAGTGCAAAAGGTGTACGCGCTACAAACGACCTGTTGTAAGTCTAGGAATAAATGAAATGAAGGCTGTCTTTTTTAGGCAGCTTTTTTTGTTTACAGCGAGACTGTTCTGAGGAATGAGGTGTTTGGGTTGTTCGCTTTCGCGAAAGCGAAATTTTCAATAACCTTGATTATCAATAATTTAATATACTGAAAACAGTTACATTGCAACTGGTAAATTAAAATTGCCAGTAGCCGGGTGAAAGCCTATATTTGCTCGTTTTTAAAATGAATTCTAATTAAAACCTAAGTAATGCAAAACAAAGGATTGGTAAGAGTATTTGCAATCATATTTGCGATTGTGAGTGTATTTCAACTTACCTACACATTTATCACGAATAAAGTAGAAAAAGACGCTGAGAATTATGCAAATACTGTTGTAGATGCAAAAGCGACTAACGTTAACAGCCTGAGAGAGGTAGCTATTAATAAATACCTAGATTCAGTTGCCGACAAAGAACTTTGGGGTGGTTTTACAACATATGGTATAGCTAAGAATAAAGAGCTTAGAAAAGGGCTTGACCTTAAAGGTGGAATTAACGTAATCCTACAAATTTCGGTAAAGGACCTACTTATAGGTATGGCCGACGGTTCCAAAGACCCATCATTTCAAAAAGCACTCGCTGCAGCAGACGAGCGCGTTAAAGATGGTCAAAAGGCATATGTAGACTACTTTTTTGAAGAATTCAACAACATACCTGGTGCAAAATTAGCTTCTCCAGACATTTTTGCACATCAGGACATGGTGGGTCGCATAGAGGTCGGTATGACAAACAGTAACGTTGAGCCTAAACTTAGAGAAGATTTACAGGCATCTATGACAAGTGCTTTTCAGGTACTTAGAAAACGTATCGACAAATTCGGAACTACACAACCTAATATCCAGCAATTAGGGAATTCTGGCCGTATTTTGATAGAGCTTCCAGGAGCAAAAGATATTACGAGTATCAAGGATGCTATTACAAAAACTGCAGCATTAGAATTTTGGCACGTTTTCAAAGCCGAAGAAGTTTTCCCATATATCCAGTCGACGACTGAATTATGGAAGCAAAAATTAAGTGCTACCAGCACAGATACGACAGCAGTGGACAGTACAGCAGTTACTTCAACAGGTGTAGAAAGTCTTTTAAGCTCAAACGAAAAGGATGCTAAGCCAGTAAAAGCTGTTGATGACTTACAAAATCCATTACGCATGCTTGCGCCAGGCAGACCTGACGGACCAGTTATTGCAACTTTTAAGGCTGAGGATAAAGACCTTGTTCTAAGTTACCTTAATGACAATCAGGCTAGAGCTGGTTTGTCAACAGAATTGCGAAATGTGAAATTTGTGTGGGGTCTGCCAGTTAGAAATGAGGAATTGGGTTACGACCTTATAGATTTGTATGCTATCAAATCTAACCGCGATGCTGAGGCGCCACTAGGTGGAGCGGTAATTACAGATGCACGCCAGGAATATAGCCCTACGGGTGCTGTTGTTGTGAGTATGAGCATGAATAGCGAAGGTTCAAAAACTTGGGAAAAAATGACAACCGAAGCTTTCCAAAACGGAACGCAAATCGCTGTTGTACTAGATAACACTGTTTACAGTGCGCCAGGAATTACGAGCGGTCCTATTTCAGGTGGTAATAGCCAGATTTCAGGTAGTTTCTCAGTTGCTGAGGCTGATGACCTTGCAAACGTACTACGTGCTGGTAAGCTGCCTGCAAGCGCAGAGATTATTCAGTATGATGTGGTAGGTCCATCTTTAGGACAAGAGGCTATTGATAGTGGTTTGTGGTCATTTGCTATAGCCTTATTCATCGTTCTTTTATGGATGATGTTCTATTACGGTAGAGCAGGCCTTTATGCTGACATTGCTTTACTTGTTAACTTATTGTTCATTTTTGGAGCGCTAGCATCTATGCAAACGGTATTGACTTTACCAGGTATTGCCGGTATTGTACTTACTATAGGTATGTCGGTAGATGCAAACGTGCTCATATTTGAAAGGATTAAGGAAGAGCTCGCTAAAGGAAAGACACAAGCTGAAAGTATCAGGGATGGATTTAATAATGCATTGAGTTCTATTCTGGATGCAAATATTACAACATTTCTTACTGCTGGTATTTTATTCTTCTTCGGTACGGGTCCTATTCAAGGATTTGCAACGACCTTAATGATAGGTATCGCAACATCATTATTTACAGCGATTTTCATCACAAGATTGTTTGTAGATGGCTATGTGAGTAATGGTAAAACGCTAGCTTTTTCTACGGCTATGACAAAGAACTGGTTTACAAATGTGAATATAGATTTCTTGAAAAAGCGTAAGGTTGCTTACATCATTTCAGGCTTGATGATTACCGCTAGTTTAGGTTCTATTTTTACGACAGGTCTTAATCAGGGTATTGACTTCACGGGTGGTAGAACGTACACTGTTCGTTTTGAAAATGATATGAACGCTACAGAGATTACAAACTTACTTTCTAAGCCAGCCGTTTTCAAAAGTGCAGAGGCAAAGACATCTGGTGGAGCAAATCAACTAAAGATTAGTACAAAGTACCGTATAAATGATGATGAGAAAGATGCGAGTGCAGACATACAAGCAAAATTGTACACGGCACTGAAACCATACTTACCAGCATCAATGACACAAGAGCAGTTTGCTGACGTTAGTTTAGAGGGCAAGGAATATGGTATTATGTCTGAGTTCCAAGTAGGACCTACCATTGCCGATGATATTCTAATAGGTTCCATTTATGCAATTTTAGGTTCGCTACTCGTAGTATTCCTTTATATCCTGATACGTTTCCGTAGATGGCAGTTCTCATTAGGAGCTGTGGCGGCAGTTTTCCATGACGTTATTTTGGTGTTAGGTGTTTTCTCTGCATTCCACAAATTCTTACCATTTAATATGGAAGTAGATCAAGCGTTTATCGCTGCAATCTTGACAGTTATTGGATATTCCTTAAATGACACTGTAATTGTGTTTGACAGGATTAGAGAATTCATTAAAGAGCGCATGGGTGATAATTATGCAGACATGATAAATTCAGCAATTAGTAGTACACTTTCACGTACTATTAACACGTCGCTTACGACCATACTAGTATTGCTGTCCATTTTTATATTTGGTGGTGAATCTATTAGAGGATTTATGTTTGCTATGATTGTAGGAATTGTTGTTGGTACATATTCATCTGTGTTTATCGCAACTCCATTAATGTATGATACATTAGATAAATCAAAGTCATTACAAGAACTTGATAATAAGGAAGAAGAAGCTGTAGAGGCCTAGTTCTGGATTCATTTATTAAAAATAGCCATCGTTTCGCAACGATGGCTATTTTGTTTTAAATCGTTTAAACGTGTATTTCAACTAATAATTTGAAGTTTTAATGTTATTGACTTTAGTTTAGGCATCTTTCAGATAGAAATATTAAGCAAATTGCTTATTTTGCTTCTTTAAATACCGTTTTAACAAAAAATTATTATGAAAAAACTGCTACTTTTTTTTTCCATAGCATTAGCTTTTAGCTATACGGCTACATCTCAAGAGTTTAGAATGGGTGACGGCAGGTTTACTACCTGTTCTGGAAATTTTGTTGACTCTGGTGGAGTTTCCGCAAATTATGCAAATAGCGAGAACTCTGTAATTACTTTCTGCTCTCCTTTTCCGACTGATAAAGTCCAGGTAAGTTTTAATTCTATTAATCTTGCCTCTGGTGATTTGTTGTTTGTGTATGATGGCGATGCAGTTGCAGGCGCTCCGCTTCGTGTTTTAACTCTTGGAGCAAACGGTACAACACCAGTATTTTTGGCTACAGCTGCAAATACTACAGGATGCCTGACTTTTAGATTTATTTCAGATACTTCGAATAATGGGGCAGGATGGAACGCCA
>JANQTO010000218.1 GCA_030731685.1 Nonlabens sp. | reverse complement strand
GTCCAGCCCATAAAGCCACCACCGCCAATGCTTAATATGTTTGCATACAACCTGCCTTTTTTTGCTTTTATCATATAAAGCTGCGCTTCTGAGTTGGGTTCCATAATAGATATAACCCTATTCATGCTGCTATTTCTTTCTCCTGGCAAGGTGTACCGAGTTCCCCAAAAACTTTCTACACGCTCAATTCTTTGGGCATTTGAGAATGTTGCTGCAAGTAACGCAAGTAATAGGGTTATGGTGGTTGTTTTCATGTTATAATTAAGTTCAAAATAATATTACAAGGTAAATATAAATAATCAGCATTTTTATTTCCCCAACTTCTCTAAAATAAAAGGCGCAGTAACGCTATCCTTGTTCTTTGCAACTTCTTCTGGTGTGCCGCTCGCAACGAGCTTACCACCATTAATACCGCCTTCAGGACCTAAATCAATGATATAATCTGCGCACTTAATGAGTTCCATGTTGTGCTCTATGACTATCACGCTGTGGCCTTTGTCAATGAGTGCGTTGAAACTATCTAACAATTTATTGATGTCGTGAAAGTGCAGTCCGGTAGTAGGTTCGTCAAAAATGAACAAGGTCTTGTCTGCATTTGTACCTTTTACTAAAAAGCTGGCCAACTTGATACGCTGCGCCTCGCCACCAGATAGGGTAGAGGAGCTTTGTCCCAAGGAGACATAGCCTAAACCTACATCGGCCAGTGGTTTTAGTTTACGGGTAATTTTTGCCTGGTCATGTTTATTAAAGAAATCTATCGCATCGCTTATGGTCATGGTCAGAATATCGTCGATGTTCTTATCTTCAAAATTCACTTCTAAGACCTCGCGTTTAAAACGCTTACCATGGCAGGTTTCACAGACCAGCGTCACGTCGGCCATGAACTGCATTTCTATGGTTACCTCGCCATCGCCTTTGCAGGTATCACAGCGGCCACCATCTACATTAAAAGAAAAATGCTTTGATTTATAGTTGCGTATTTTGCTCAGTTTTTGGTTAGCAAAAAGGTCTCTAATATCATCATAGGCTTTTACATAAGTCACCGGATTAGAGCGCGAGCTGCGTCCTATCGGGTTTTGGTCTATAAATTCAACCGTTTTTATGTTCTCAAACTTTCCTTCAATGGCTGTAAACTGGCCAGCTTTTGCACCATAACCGCCCAAACTTTTTAGAATCGCCGGATACAGTATTTGCTTCACAAGTGTGGATTTTCCACTACCCGAGACACCGGTTATCATCGTGAGCACGCCCAGCGGGAAACGCACATCTATGTTTTTTAGGTTGTTTGCACGAGCACCTTTAATATCTACGTAATGCTTGTATGTTCTACGCTTTCGCGGAAGCGGAATCTCCATTCTACCATCCAGATACTGAGCGGTCAGGCTGTTTGTTTTTAAAATTTCTGCAAGTGTGCCGGCTGCAACGAGCACGCCACCGTGTGTTCCAGCTTCGGGTCCTATGTCCAAAATCTCGTCGGCAGCCTGCATGATTTCTTCATCGTGCTCCACTACAATAACAGTGTTTCCTAAATCACGCAGATTTTTAAGTACTTTAATCAGTCGTTGTGTGTCTTTCGGGTGCAATCCTATACTGGGTTCGTCTAGAATGTACATGCTACCCACCAGGCTACTGCCCAGTGAGGTTGCAAGGTTAATGCGTTGCGATTCACCACCAGAAAGACTATTGGATTTGCGATTCAATGTAAGGTAATCTAAACCTACATCGCTCAAAAAGTCTAATCTGTTGCGTATTTCTATAAGTAATCGTTTAGCGATGGTCTGGTCATGCTCGTTCAGTTCTAGTGTTTGGAAAAAACTACGCAAGTCTCTTATGGACATACTTACCAAGTCACTAATAGAAACGCCAGCTACTTTTACATAGCTTACTTCAGGACGCAATCGCGCGCCTTTACAAACTTGACATCTTGTTTTACCGCGATAGCGCGATAACATGACACGGTTTTGGATTTTATAGGCTTTGGCTTCTAGTTCATTGAAAAAGTCGTTTAATCCTGTAAAATACTTGTTGCCATCCCAAACAAGCTGCTGTTGCTGCGCTGTTAACTCAAACCAAGGTCTGTGAATAGGAAAGTCAAATTTAGCCGCGTTTTTTACCAGCTGGTCTTTATAATAGGACATGCTATCACCACGCCATGGAAAAACGGCACTTTCATAAACCGATAGGGCAGAGTTGGGAATTACCAAATCCTCGTCAATGCCTATCACATCACCATAACCTTCGCATTTAGGACACGCTCCATACGGATTGTTGAAACTAAAAAAGTGAACGTTAGGCTCTAGAAACTCCATACCGTCCAGTTCAAACTTATTGCTAAACTCCCGACTTTTACTGCCGTCCATATGCTCGATAAAACAAATCCCTTTTCCTTCAAAAAATGCTGTATCCACAGCATCGGCCAGCCTATTCAGGAAATCTTCATCATCGCGTTTGATAATACGGTCTATAACTATTTTTACTTTGCTATTTTTCTTGAGATTTAGCGATTCATCATCTATGCGGTGCACATCGCCATCTACCGTTATACGTGTGAAACCTTGTTGCAACAATACTGCAAGCTGGTCTTTTACCTCGCGCGTTCCTTTAACGATAAGCCGAGTTGTAAGTAAAAGTTTTGTGCCTTCTTCCTGCTGCTTGACGTAATCTATAACATCACTTACGTTGTCTTTTTTTACTTCATCACCAGAAATAGGCGAGTAGGTGCGTCCAGCGCGAGCATAAAGCAACTTGAGGTAATCATAAATCTCTGTAGATGTTCCCACCGTACTTCGTGGATTTGTAGAGTTTACCTTTTGTTCAATAGCAATTGCTGGTGCTATACCTTTTATATATTCTACTTTAGGTTTGTCCAGGCGACCTAAGAATTGGCGTGCATACGACGAAAGGCTTTCTACGTAACGTCGCTGCCCTTCGGCATAGAGCGTGTCAAATGCAAGGGAAGACTTACCACTGCCAGATAATCCTGTGATAACCACAAGTTTATTACGCGGTATAACGGCATTAAGATTTTTAAGATTGTGCAGTGCAGCACCTTTAATAAGAATATTTTTTTTGGGGTCTCGCTGGTCTATGTCAGCAAATAGGATATCGTCGGGCATAAGCACAAAGATAGGTACGCGCAACGGTGATTAAAAACAAGATATTGTATATAATTTGTTAAAAATTCTGTGATGTTTTTGCAGGTATGGAATAAAAGTTGTTTATTTGGCTTTGTAATTATCTAAAAACCACTGCGTATAGCATAACAATACTTTTATAATAGACCGTGAGACGCCAGTTAATGGCGGTATCTAGTCCTTAAGTTGTTATACTATGAAATTGAATTACACACATGCTGACGATGCTGTTCTGGTTAAACAGTACATCGATGGAGACGAGCCTGCTCTTGAGGCTCTAATCAATAAGCACCAACAACGTATTTACAGTTTTATCTATTCAAAGATTTTGAATAGAGATGAGACTGAAGATATTTTTCAAGAGACGTTTATCAAAGTTATTCGTACCCTTAAGAAAGGAAAGTATAATGAAGAAGGTAAATTTTTACCTTGGGTGATGCGTATTGCGCACAACCTGGTTATCGACCACTTTAGAAAAGCGAAGCGCATGCCTAAATTTCAATCGCGCAACGACTTTGATATTTTTGATGTGATAAGCGATGGTGAGCAAAGCGCAGAGCAGGAAATTATCAAGCTACAAGTTCATGACGATGTGCGCAAAATCATAGATGAGCTTCCAGACGACCAGAGAGATGTACTGGTAATGCGTATCTATAAAGACATGTCCTTTAAAGAAATTGCCGATGCTACGGATGTAAGCATAAACACCGCACTAGGCAGAATGCGTTACGCACTCATCAACCTACGAAAGGTGGTAGAAAAGCATAACATTATTTTAACAAACTAAAGCTGCTCATGGACACAATATGAGCGTAAAGTTGCCGTTGTATTATCAAACCAATAATAAAAACAATGGCAAAACTTTACAAAAAACCTATTTCTGAAACTGTGAAACCGCTTGGGCCTAAAGCAGAGACCTTAAAATTCCTTCTCAGCTATTCCAAGGCTTTGAGTGTTAGTAAGTATAAGAATATGACGTTTGAGACACTTAACAATTAAGATTCTTTACAGTTTTATAAGCCCGACCTTAAAAGCTACTTAGGTTGGGCTTTTTTGTTGGTGTATGTTTGACTTTACCTTGAGTTTTGTTTTTTCTTACGCAGCTACTTCACGAACATGCTTGCTATGCTGATAATTATTGTTCAATATATAGTCGCAGGTTTTTTCTTGCGGTTTCGGATAGGTTCATTTTCCCAAATTGGTAACAATGCGTTTGTATATGGTTTGTTAGGTCTTTGAAGAACATAATTTAACAAATAAATACCAGATAAAAAATCTGCAAGGATTTAGAATGTAGGTTATGACCAGCAGTAAATCGCCCCAAAGCGATTTATGCTGTTTCAATAAGCCAGATAAACTTTG
>JANQTO010000217.1:1851-4513 GCA_030731685.1 Nonlabens sp. | reverse complement strand
AGGGTCTTCCTGCAAAAATGCTTTGGAAAGGGTTATCTCCTGACCGTTTAAAGTGGTAACACCAGCATTTAAGTCGGCTAGACCGATGGTGTATGTTGACGGATTCAGTAGTGCACTGAAATTGGTTCTCGTTAATTGAACGCCGTTTATGGTACTGAATATCATACCACGAGTAACGCCTTGTTGCGCTGCACTCGAGTTGGGTAGCACATAACGCACATATCCATAAACATCTGTTGGATTACCGGTAACCGCGACGAGGCCAAACTCCATTCCGTTATTTTGTCCCTGACCAGAGAGTAATTGTTCTAACGCCACATAATCACTAAAGATTACGCTAAAACGGTCTGTGCGCGCTCTGTCAAAAACGAGAGTCTCAAAAAACTCTTCGGGTGTTTGAAATTGCTGGTGGAAAGCTTCTAATTCTACCGTAGAAGCAAAACGGTCATTTGCCAGAACAGGAACATCTGGTTTATAAAGATAGAAGCCGTTCATTGCTCTGTAAATAAAGTTTTTTACAATGGTAGGACTTGCAAAGGTGTCGTCGTTATCTTTAAAACAACTTGTTGCGATTACACTAAGAACGAGTAATATCGCAACGTGTTTAATATATTTTTTCATGTACATAGCAATTAAAGGCTAAAGGTATTAAAATTAATAACGCACTTTGAGCAAAGATGTTTTTGCTTTTGAAAACAAAGAAGACAAAAAAGATTCACAACCTTGTAACAACTTTAAATCAATTTACATTATGGTTGGGAGCCACATTGCTCATTGTAAAATTCTATGGTCATAACCACATTTTTAGGAGATTGCAGACCTTTTTCAATTTGACTAATTAACTCAGGACAGTCGTTAAGCTTTTTTAGGTGTCTTTTTTTAAGTTTAGTTCCCACATCATAGAGCCTATTATCTATGAGTAAGTGATAAACTGTCCTACTTTCATGTTGAAATTGTAAAGGAGCTAGATTGCTTCCTGGTCCAAAACTCATGCTTGAGCTACCTGCGCTCATATCAGTTGCATAAAGAGAGGCTTTACCCTTTATGACTTCTCTGAGAATGGGTGGTATATCATTATTATTTGTTATGACATAACGGTACTTAACACCATCGATGTCGAACCCTATAATTTGGTTTTGATTGTAAACGACAACTTCACCATCTTCGGTTTCTTTAAATTTTACGCCTTCGTATGAGCGGATTTTTACAAAACCTTCTTTAGAGGTGTTATTTACAAATTGAATAGTTGCTTTGTCATATTGGGCATTCATGCACGTCCAGCAAACTAAAAAGAAAATGAATAGTATATTTTTCATAGAGGCAATTTTAAATTATTAATTGCAAATATACTTGCGGTGATTCTTTTTACGGAAAATAATTGCACCATGATTTCAAGAACTATATTGCTTTAGAAGCTCAAAGAGCAGAAGCTATGCAAGCAGGCGTTTTCGGAATATTTACAACCAATAATAATAAAAATGCACATTGTATCTAACTTAGGTTGAAAGTAAGTTTCACTACTTAGTGCAAGAGATTATATTTTTTATAAGTAGTTTGTAACAACTTTAAACCGACCTCGTCATAAAAGCAGAACCCAACCAAATGAACCAAAAAAAGTTTATAGAAACTTTTAGTACCGTACAGCATAAAATGTACCAGCTAGCAAGACGCCTGCTTGTCTCTCAAGAAGAAGCTGCAGACGCGGTTCAAGAGACCATGGCGCGTTTATGGGAGAAAAGAGATAAACTGGTTGACGTAAATAACAAAGAAGCTTATGCCATGCAAATGGTTAAGAACTATGCACTGGATAGATTAAAGAGTAAGCAGGCAAGTCATTTGAGCATCGTTCACAGTAATTATGAAAGTGGTGATCGAGATGCGCAAGAAGAACTGGAAAGTGCGGCACAGGTAATCATGGTACAAAAAATGATTCATGCACTACCAGATAATTATAAAACAGTATTGCAATTGCGTGACATACAGGAATTTGATTTTGAGGCCATAGAACAAATTATGGATATGAAGTCAACCGCAGTAAGAGTAACACTGAGTAGAGCACGCAAAATGCTCAAAGAACAAATAGAAAAACAATACAAAACTGAAATAGCATGAATGAGCTGCTAGAAAAATATTGGGAAGGCACCACGAGCCACGAGGAGGAACAGCGCCTTAAACGTTATTTTGCCTCTAGCAGCGTGTCTGCGGAGCATGAGGTCTACAAGCCGCTCTTTGCAACATTGCATATGGAGTCGCAGGAAGATGTTTCGTTTGACGCTTTCGCGAAAGTGAACAAAAAAGGATTATTCTTAAGAAAGTTAGATAACCACAAATGGAAATCACTGGCTGTAGCTGCGGGTCTTGCTGCCCTTATGACGACAGGACTTATTTATCAGGACAGCATAGCTCCAGAGCCAGACTTAGGTACTTACGACAATCCCGAAGAAGCTTATGAAGCAACCGTAAATGCCTTACAGTTCATGGGAACAAAAATAAATGCCGGCAAGGAAAAGCTGGAACCATTGCAAACCCTAGAAGTAAAAAAGAATGAAGTGTTTAAAAGAGACGTCTTGGAGAACGCTGTAGATTCTTTGAAAAATCAAAATCAAAATCAAAGCGAAAAATAAAAACAACGTTTAAAGCGCATATGCCTTCACTAGACTTT
>JANQTO010000217.1:0-1840 GCA_030731685.1 Nonlabens sp. | reverse complement strand
GAGGGAAATGCCGATACCTCTGTTGAGCTAGGTCGAAGTAGGCAAAGGGTGTTCGAGGGAATGATTAAAAACAATAAAACAATAAAACAATAAAACAAAAACTATGAAAAATATACTATACATCGCAGCATTTTTAGTATCGGTAACGACCGTAACTGCACAGGACTTTAATAAGATAGGAAACCTCAAAAACATGAGTGAAACTGTCGTAACGGGTGAAATGTTCAAACTCATCGCAAACATAGACGTAGATTCTAAAGACCCTGCTATGAAGGAAATGAAATCTATGGTAGATAAACTTACGGAAGTACGTATCTACAAAACAGGCAATATGGACAGCGCTTCAAAAATGAAAAGCTTTGTAGACGGCTATATTAAAAGTGCAAACCTTGCACAACTTATGTATTCTAAAGAAGACGGCGAGATGTTCTCTTTCTACATCAAAAAAGGAAGCACGGATAAAAAAATACGCAACCTTGTGATGTTCATAGATGAAGGCAATAGAAAAGGAGCAGAGTCGGTTTTCATGATTATTTCTGGTGACCTAGACCTAGACCAAGTTTCTAAATTGACTAAATACATGAACGTACCAGGTCAGTCTGAAATTGAGAAAGCTACAAAAGGCAAGTAGAATAATCACCTGTTTAATTAACCGTAAAAACCTAAACCATGACCAGACTCATTTTTAGAATCGTACTTACTAGTTTAACGCTAGCGGCCTTACTCGTATCGTGTAGTAGCAAGCCATCCTTGCAGAGTTACTTTTTAGAAAGTCAGGACAAACCAGGTTTCTATACACAATCCATTCCTAAGGGTATTTTAGGAATAGATGAAAATGACTTAACAGGAGATGCAAAAACGGCGTACAATTCCATTGAAAAAGTAAATGTGCTGTTTTACCCAAATAACGACAAGAACAAAGCTAATTTCTCTAAGGAAAGTGCAAAGGTTAACGCTATTCTACAGAACGAAGATTACAAAATGCTCGTTTCCCACAGTGATGATAATACTAAAATGCGCATGGTTTACGATGGCACCCAAGACGCCATAGACGAGATAATCATGTACGGCACGTCAGACGATATGGGTATGGGCGTTGCCCGCATCATGGGTGATGACATGCAACTAGGTAGTATTTTAAAACTGATGAACGAGATGGATAAGTCCAGCGTAGATGGTACTATGTTGCAAAATATCATGAAGAACTTTAGTGGTAAAATGAAGGAAATGCATTAACTATTTCCGTTGAATATTCTTATTTGGAGCGTCGTTTTTGAAAGAACGACGCTCTTTTTATTGGCACAAACTTTAGCCCTATAAATGCATTAAATCTGTTTATATTTGCACGCCTTTTGCGAGCAGGTTGCGTGTTGTAATTACGCTTTCGCGAAAGCGTAATCAATACAAACCCCAGTACCATGAAAGCAGGCATCGTAGGATTACCTAATGTAGGAAAATCGACCCTTTTTAATTGTTTATCAAATGCTAAAGCACAGAGCGCAAATTTTCCGTTCTGTACCATTGAGCCTAATGTGGGCGTTGTAAACGTACCAGACCCCAGGTTAGAAAAGCTAGAAAGTCTTGTAAATCCTGAGCGTGTAGTTCCTGCTACCGTTGAGATTGTGGATATAGCAGGTCTTGTAAAAGGTGCGAGTAAAGGTGAAGGTCTTGGAAATCAGTTTTTAGGAAATATACGTGAGACAGATGCGATCATTCATGTACTGCGTTGTTTTGACAATGACAACATCGTCCATGTAGATGGCGGTGTGAACCCTATACGCGATAAAGAAACCATAGATATGGAGCTGCAGCTTAAAGACCTAGAAACGGTTGATAAGAA
>JANQTO010000216.1 GCA_030731685.1 Nonlabens sp. | reverse complement strand
TGTCTGCCTGACCACCGCTGTTTGCTAGTGTGTGAAATGCGAGTACCATACCTATAACGGTTCCTAAGAAACCTATCATAGGTGCAGCTCCTGCAACTGTTGCGAGGATACTTACGTTTTGTTCTAATTTATAGACCTCTAATTTACCTGCGTTTTCTATCGCGCTATTAATGTCTTCTAGCGGCGAGCCTATGCGGCTTATACCTTTTTCGGTAAGTCTTGCTACAGGTGAGTTTTCTTTGGCACACAACATTTTTGCGGCGTCTAAACGACCGCTCATCACATGATCCTTAATTTGCAACATGAATGTGCTGTCTATTTTTGAGCTTGCGCGTATCTTTAATAATCTTTCAAAATAAATATAAAGTGCGACAATCAAAAGCACGATAAGTACAACAATAATGATAGTACCAGCTGGACCACCACTTGTTACTAAGCTCCATATAGTCAATGCTTTTTCCTCTACTATCGGCTGTTGTGCGGCTGCCATTGCTGCCTCTTCTTGAAATATTGTTGTCATTAATGTCATTGGTTATAGAGTAATAACGATGGTGCGTTATAAAAATTGTTAGTTTTAAAAAGTAGGTTTTAGATAGTACGCTTTCGCGGAAGCGAACTATCCACAACACACTGCAATAGTACTATTATTTTACAAATAAAACCAGACGCCCGCAAGACCAACTAGTGTCAGGACTATGGTATACGGAAAAGCCATTTTTGCCATGCGGCCGTAGGACAAGTCTATCACGGGAGCAAGCGCTGATGTTAGCAAGAACAAAAATGCTGCCTGGCCATTAGGCGTAGCTACACTTGGAAGGTTCGTACCCGTATTGATTGCAATGGCAAGATGCTCGTACTGTTCTCTCGTTATGGTTCCAGCCTCGTAAGCTGCACTTACCTCGCCTATGTAAACCGTGGCGACAAATACATTATCTGATATCATACTCAGCACACCATTTGCCATATAGAAAATAGCAGGTTGCGAGTTAGGGTCCTGACTAAGCGCCCAGTCTATAATAGGCTTAAACAAATGCTGGTCATGAATCATGGCAACAATAACAAAAAATACAACCAAAAGCCCGGTAAATGGTAACGCTTCTTCAAAGGCCTTGCCCAAAGCGTGCTCTTCAATGATTCCCATAAACGCGGTTTGTATCACGATAAGTCCCAGACCTATGAAACCTACTGGAGCTATGTGCAGTGCAAGCCCAGCGATGAGCAATACTGCAGATACGGCTTGAACTATTAGTGCATATTTTTCTTTATCTGTACGTTCAGCATCTGTTTTAACCGTGTAAGCCTCAATAATTCCACGTACTACTTCAGGTAGCTTTTGACCATAACCGAATAGTTTTGTTTTTTCTAAAAGCACCGTAGTCAGAATTCCCATCACTAAAACTGGCAACGTAATAGGAGCCATTTTCACGAAGAACTCAACGAAATCCCATTCCATTTTTGCTCCTATCAATAAATTCTGAGGTTCACCTACTATAGTACAAACACCACCTAGTGCAGTCCCCACCACACCATGCATCACTAAGCTACGCAAGAATGAACGGAATTGCTCCAGCGTCTCACCACTAAGTTGCTTACGGTCTGGGACACTATCCAAGTCTAAATCTAAATCACTACTGTGTATTTTATGGTACACATTGTAAAAACCAAGTCCCACACTAATCAATACCGCCGTCACCGTAAGTGCATCTAAAAATGCAGATAACAAGGCGCTGAGTGACACAAATAGAATAGAAAGTAAAGTCTTACTCTTAATCTTTGTGAACACCTTACTAAAAATATACATGAGTAGTGGCTTCATGAAATAAATACCGGCAACCATAAATACCAGTAGGAGTATAACCTCTAGGTTGTTTGCAACCTCTACGTAAACACCGGTCATTACTGGCTCACCGTTTTCGCTAAAAACCAGGTTATTATTCTCATCGTGCGCTTGCGTGGGAAAAGCATGCGTGAGGCCTAAAATCATCACTTGTATTGCGAGTAAACCACCCGATTGTAACGGATAGCATTTGAGTGCCATGGCGAGACAGAAAATGAACTCGGCTATAAAAATCCACCCTACGACGGTGCCGCTCAATGTAAAGTACGCTACAAAATTAAAAAGTATGAACGAAATGATGGTCCACTTAAACCATGCTGGACTGTTTCCTAAAAAGTATTTAAACATTAAACGAGTTGTTTGAGAGCAATTTCAAAAGCTGTTGCGCTTATTTGAGTCTTTGCACTGTTGTTATTATATGTATTTAAAATCGCACTGCGTATGGTTGAACTGGTATCTGAGAAAATGGCTTCATCAGTCATTTGAACACGGCGTTCCATGAAGTAAGCAAAAACTCTAGCCATACCACAGTTAGAAATAAAGTCAGGTATTAAGCTCACTTTCTGGTCTGTGTGCTCCATAATGGAACCGAAGAAAATTTCTTTATCTGCAAAAGGTACGTTAGCACCGCAAGAAATCACCTCTAGTCCCGATGCAATCATGCTATCTATCTGGTCCTGACTAATAAGTCTCGAAGCTGCGCACGGCGCAAAAACGTCTGCCTTAATGGACCAGATGCGTTCATTTACCTCTTCAAACGGAATTAAGTTTGAGGCTTTTAACGTGTTACCATCCTTATTTAAAAATAAGTCTTTAATTTCTTCAAAAGAGAAGCCGTCTTCATTGATAAGACCGCCTACTCTGTCTATAATGCCGACAACTTTAGCACCCATTTGAGCTAAGTAAAAAGCTGCTGCGCTACCTACATTACCAAATCCTTGAACGACCGCTTTTTTACCTTTAATATCGCCTCCGTATATGTCGTAATAATGTTTTACTGCAACAGCAACGCCGTAACCTGTAATCATGTCTGCAACTGTGTATTTGCGAGTAACGTCTGGTGAATAGTCTGGATTTTCAAGCACTTTGATAACACCTTGTCTAAGCTGTCCTATGCGGTTTATTTTATCGGCTTCGGTTGGTGAGAAGTGTCCGTTAAAAACGCCTTCTTGTGGGTGCCACACGCCGCTTTCCTCAGTAATGGGAATAACCTCGTGAATCTCATCAACGTTTAAATCGCCGCCTGTACCGTAATAACTTTTAAGTAACGGCGATACCGCTTTGTACCAGCGTTCCAAAACTCCCTTTTTACGTGGGTCTTGTGGGTCGAAATCGATACCGCTTTTTGCACCTCCTATGGCTGGTCCAGAAACGGTAAACTTAATTTCCATGGTTTTGGCAAGAGAGAGCACTTCATTTTTATCCAGTCCCGAGCGCATTCTGGTTCCACCACCGGCGGCGCCGCCTCGTAAACTGTTTATAACGGTCCATCCTTGTGCCTCGGTCTGTGGATCGTTCCAGTGAAAAACGATTTCAGGCTCGGCATTCTCGTACCGTTTAAGTAATTCTTTCATAATACATTTTATGCCTTACAAATATAGAAAAGCTACAGGGAGAAAACGATTATTTCACATTTTCTTAAGGAACGTAAACCACACCCGAAATGTGGTCGTATGGCGCGCCCGTTACGCTTGCTAAACAGTTAGGTTCATTGCGCAATCGTAAAACACCCAGTAAGCCGAATATGATAGCCTCTTTAAATTCGACTATTGCGGGTTGTGGCACTATAAATTGCGTTTTGCTATGAGCACTAAGCCGTTGTAGGAGAAATGTATTGTAAGCTCCGCCACCAGTAACCAAAACCGAAGTAGCATCGCCAACTGCTTTCACAATTTGTATTGCAATATGCTCCGTAA
Organism: Nonlabens sp.; assembly: GCA_030731685.1. GTDB lineage: Bacteria > Bacteroidota > Bacteroidia > Flavobacteriales > Flavobacteriaceae > Nonlabens. The sequence goes on along the minus strand of JANQTO010000216.1, from coordinate 777 downwards.
ACGTGGCCAGTTTATCTAGGTCTTCATCCAGTAGTTGGTCAAGAATTTTCCACACATGTTCATTGACCCATTCCATTCCTAGAGACTTTGGAGCTTCTAAATGGTAGTATTCAAGGTCATTTAATTGTTTTAAGATGGCTGTGTTTACTTTTCCCGCTTTCGCGAAAGCGCCACCTTCATCATACATTTTACCTAGTAACAAGGCATAGTGGTTCAAAACAACATTTACAGGACAGATATCAAAGGCTACACGACGATGATTGTGTTCAAAGCTAATATTTGCAAAGCCGCCAAGATTGAGGCAATGCGTGTAATCACTAAATAATAACTTATCGCCTATAGGAACTAATGGTGCGCCCTGACCGCCTAGGGCAACATCGGCAATTCTAAAATCACAAACGACTCGTTGTTGCAATAACGTGGCCAATTGAGGTAGATTACCAATTTGTAGCGTGCGACCCAGCGCCGGCTCATGATAAATGGTGTGACCATGGGAACAAACACAAACTAGTTCCTTGATATGGTTTGCACTTATAAATTCATTAATTATCGTGGCTAACAACTGGGTGTAATCCTTATTAAGCGATACTAAATCATGCTCGCTAAGGTTAATAGCATTTGCCAACCTAGATTTCCACTCCTTATTGTAAGAAACTGTTTGCGTGTGCAGTATATGAAAGGTGTAGGTAGATTGCCGTACTAAATGCATGTGAACAAGATCAACACCATCTAGCGAAGTTCCAGACATTACACCTACCACGTTGTAGTTTTGTGAAT
>JANQTO010000215.1:387-4530 GCA_030731685.1 Nonlabens sp. | reverse complement strand
AGTTCAAAAAACGTATTTTGTTCAAACCCCTGAGGGCTTGTTGAAAGTAAGTTTTAACGCAGAAACGGGCGAATTTTGGTATGTGTTTGAATTATAATACCTTACACCTATGATTACTGAAAACCGCTTTAAACTTAAACTTCCTAGTAGCCGAGAGCTGCTAGGAATCTTTTTATTCTATTTATTTTTTGCTATCATTTACCACATTGTTTTGGGTTATATAAATTACGACCCAGATAGGTCATTTGCCGATAAATATTTAGGTCTTTCTGATTTTTGGGAACGTGCGGGAATGCAATATTTATTCTTCTTTGTAGGCTCCATATTTATATGGTTTGCGGGAATATGGTTATTCAGAAGCTTTTCTACTGCGGTACAAATAGTTGTAACGACGTTGCTTATACCTGCAGTAATTTATGTATTGCGCGTAATACGATATGCCATATTAGATTCTTATGAAATATGGCATTTGCAAGGTCCAAGCGCTGTATGGGATTTGTATATACCATCGTTGTTTTTAGGAATTCAGTTTGGATGTTTTTTTGCTTACCGCTACTTTAAAGAAAATCAGCGTAAACTTAAAATAGAAGGCGAGTTGCGACAAGCGGCTCTTAAAAGCGAGCTCGCTGCGATTAAGGCGCAATTGAATCCGCATTTTTTATATAACGTTTTCAATACTATTAACGCATCACTTCCAGCAGAAAATGAACGTACCCGTAACATGATTGCACAGCTTGCTGACATTTTTAGATATCAATTGCAAGCTACCAAAACCGATACGGTCACCTTAAAAGAGGAACTCGATTTTGTGCGCAAATATCTTAATCTTGAAAAAGAACGGTTTGAGGAACGATTAGAGATTAACATACATGTAGATGAAAGCCTACTACGGGAAAAAGTACCACCCATGCTTTTACAGCCACTTGTTGAAAACAGTATCAAACATGGAATCGCTAGTTTAATACAAGGTGGAAGTATCACTATAGAAATATTTAAACAAAACGGAAAACTCAAGTTTATCATCGCAGACACTGGCGTAGGTGTTGTAGATAAAACAGACTTAATGAATAAGGGTATAGGTCTTACAAATACTAGATTAAGACTGCAGAAAATGTACAATGCAAGTATGGAAATTCTGGATAATGAGCCGCAGGGACTTAAAATACAATTTGAAATATGAAAAAAGTCATTATTGTAGATGATGAACGTGCCGGTAGAGAACTTATACGAGAATACCTTCTAGATTATCCTGAACTTATCGTAATTGCCGAAGTAAACAACGGAGTAGATGCCGTTAAGCAAATTAACGAGTTCCAACCAGACCTGGTATTTCTTGACATACAAATGCCAGGACTTACGGGTTTTCAAGTAATAACACATTTAAAAGAGATACCACAAATAATTTTTTCAACGGCCTACGACGCATATGCCCTAGAAGCTTTTGAGGTTCACGCAGTAGATTATTTACTTAAACCTTATACTAAAGAGCGCTTTAATAAGGCCATAAAACGCACGACAATAGAAAAAGAATTTAACAACTTAGGTTCCCTAGCCGAAAGCTTAATGATTAACCAGCAACAGTATCCTGAACAGATTTTAGTAAACAAAAATAAAAAACTACTTACCTTAGACACAAGTTCTATAATCTGGATAGAAGCTTATGGGGATTATGCAAAATTGCATTCAACAGATCAAGTTTTTATGAGCAATTACGGGATTACTGCGCTCGAAGAACGTCTCAATCCAAAATTATTCATGCGCGTTCACCGTTCATTTATCGTAAACCTCAAACAAATAAAAAGCGTTGAGAAATATGGTAAGGGCTACGACATACACATGAAAAACAATGAGCATGTAAAAGTAAGTCGTGGTTTTGCGCACAAGTTAAAAGAGTTGATGTTTTAAGGCGGTTTTTAGTAACAATAAGTCATTTTGAATTGCTTGAATTTTATAGTAGAGTATGATCCGCTAATGAGTTTACCTAAATCTAATTCTTAAATACAAGTTATAGAACAGATTAGGTACTAGTATAAATTGTTTCAGTGCTTAGCAAGTATGTTCACCTACATACACCCAACACCCATCTTCACGAACAAAACTGGAATTTTCTTCAATGATTTGAAGTTGTCCATTTTCAATATATAGTGCTTTAAAATGGACAGTTCCTAAGCTGTCGCATACTAAACCTTGTGTGGTTGTGAGTACTTCTAACTTCACCCATTGCACCGTTTTCGTCCACTGCCCTATTTCGTCAGCTTCATGATTGCTTATTCTAGTGGAACTATGCTGGCTATGCTGTAAATAATTTACGTTTCCCATAACAAACGCACTGTAACGCGATCGCATGAGTTGCTGTGCCGTAGTTACAGCTGCTATGTTTTCATGCGCAATGGCACAGCAGGTTTTATAGGTTTTATGAGGGTTGCAAGGACAGGTTGAGGGCATTATTTCTTAGGCTGATTTATTTTCATTTTGCCATTGCAATTTAACGCATTCATAATACCGCATCGTTTAATTTTCGTGCATATTTACGCCACTTTTAAATGACCTAAAATGTATATCGCGATTCTTGTTGTTTTTGTGCTGGGCTACGTTTGTATTGCTCTGGAACATACTTTTAAAATAGATAAAGCAGCGATAGCGCTGCTCACTGGAACGATATGTTGGGCACTGTTTATTACTGGAGGTAGTGACTTAATTCTAAGTGGTAGCGGGCACGAGGCGACAGAACTTATAAATGAAGGACTGAAAGAACACCTTGCCGATATCGCTGAAATTCTATTTTTTCTCCTAGGAGCCATGACCATCGTAGAGCTCATAGATGCACACGAGGGTTTTACGGTGATAACAGACCGTATTAAAACTACGAATCGTGTAAAGCTTGTTTGGATTTTAAGCCTGCTCACCTTTTTCTTGAGTGCAGCATTAGATAACCTGACTACGGCCATTGTTATGGCAGCGCTGTTACGCAAACTCATGGCCGACCGACAGGATTTATGGCTTTTTGCGGGTATACTCATAATTGCCGCAAATGCAGGTGGTGCGTGGTCACCTATAGGTGATGTAACTACTATAATGCTGTGGATAGGTGGACAAGTGACCGCCATGAACATAATTACGGAGACGTTCTTACCTAGTTTAGTTTGCTTGCTCATTCCACTTATTATTATATCATTTAGGATGAAAGGTGACATCACTAACATAGAGAAAGACTTGCACAGTAACGAACTTGAAATTTCTCGTTCAGATAAACTTACAGTTTTTGTGGTAGGTATAGCCTGCTTACTGTTTGTACCTGTATTTAAAACAGTAACGCACTTACCTCCATTTATGGGAATCTTATTTGGTTTGGGAATTATATGGACACTGACGGAACTTATGCATCGCAATAAAGATAATGATGATAAAAAGTCACTTACAATTGCTGGAGTTATACGAAAAATAGATACGCCTAGCATCCTATTTTTCTTGGGTATTCTTATTGCTGTAGGTAGTTTGCAAAGTGCAGGTCATCTTACTGACATGGCTGTTTATCTGGACCAAAACCTCAACAATGTCTATGCGGTTAATGCGTCCATAGGCGTGCTTTCGTCTATCGTTGATAACGTACCGCTGGTTGCTGGTGCAATAGGTATGTATCCGCTAGAGGTATACCCGCAAGATAATATGTTCTGGGAGCTACTAGCCTATTGCGCTGGTACAGGTGGAAGTATTTTAATCATAGGTAGCGCCGCTGGTGTTGCGATTATGGGAATTCTCAAGATAGATTTTATGTGGTACGTAAAAAACATCTCCTTACTGGCACTCGCTGGTTATGTCGCAGGGATTTTGACCTACATGGTATTGAATTAGTTTTAAGTAGACAGTTTTCAGTTTGCAGTCTCAGTCTCAGTCTCAGTTTGTAGTTTCTGTATTAGTATACAGTCTAACTTTCATAAACCACAGCTTTTATTAACAAAATAAAAACTCCTTCCCTTCGTGAAGGTTGGGATGGGATACAGTCGCAGTTTACAGTTGATAGTTTTAACTTTATTCTCCCATCACTCTAAAATATTGAGGGTTATATAACACCATTCCATTTCAAAACTTGTTTGGAAATACAACAACAATTAATTATTAAACCAAAGACTGCAAACTGCCTAC
>JANQTO010000215.1:0-377 GCA_030731685.1 Nonlabens sp. | reverse complement strand
GGTTATGTCGCAGGGATTTTGACCTATATGGTATTGAATTAGTTTTGAGTAGGCAGTTTGCAGTGTTTGTATAAGTCTACGACCTTACTTTCTTAAACTACAGTATTTACTTAACAAAACAAAAGCTCCTTCCGTTTGGAAAGGTTGGGATGTGGCTCAGTCGCAGTTTTCAGTTGGCAGTTTTAACTTTATTCTCCCGTCGCCCTAAAACACTGCAAACTGCAAACTGCCCACTGCCTACTGTTCCTTCGTTCTAAAAGGCCTTATAATAAGCCCTAGCGGTCTATCGTAGCTTACGTAATTTGTAAACCAATCTATAAAAGCCACGATTTTATTTCTAAATCCTATAATGGAAAAGATGTGTAAGAACATCCATA
>JANQTO010000214.1:3650-4548 GCA_030731685.1 Nonlabens sp. | reverse complement strand
CCAGCAATCATGTCAGTAACCCATGTGGCAGGTTCTTTACCTATCGCTTTCATGAGTGCTACACCTTTTTCTATTCCTACGGCGTCCCATACTTGAAAAGGACCGTTTTCCCATCCAAAACCAGCAATCATAGCATCGTCTATGCGGTAAAGCTCGTCAGATATTTCGGGAATTCTATGTTGTACATAAGCAAAAAGTGCAGCAAAGCTCTTTCGGTAAAAATCGCCTGCTTTGTCTTTTCCTGTGATAAGAACCGGAAAGCGGTCTGCTACGTTGTCAATGCTTTTGGTTAAATCTAAAGTGGCAAACTTAGCGCGAGGCTGTGCCTCGTAGTTCATGGTATCTAGGTTAAGACCTAAAATCTCGCTAGATCCGTCAGCCGCGTTTACTTTTTTATAAAAACCTTGTCCTGTTTTAGAACCTAACCACTTGTTTGCCATCATGGTTTGTATGAACTCGGGCAATTTAAAGGTGTCTTTATGCTCGTCTTGTGGTGCGTTTTCGTAAACACCGTTTGCCACGTGTACTAAGGTGTCTAGACCTACCACGTCTACGGTTCTAAATGTTGCACTTTTAGCGCGTCCTATAACTGGACCAGTCAATTTATCAACCTCAGAAACGGTAAGACCCATTTCTTTAACGGTATGAAACAAACTTTGGATAGAAAATATACCTATACGGTTTCCTATAAATGCTGGGGTGTCTTTTGCAAGTACTGCAGTTTTGCCTAAAAATTTCTCGCCATATTCCATTAGGAAGTCAGTAACTGCTGGGTCACAGTTAGGTCCAGGAACAACTTCAAATAGTTTTAAATATCGCGGCGGATTAAAAAAGTGCGTGACCGCAAAGTGCTTTTGGAAATCTTCACTACGTCCTTCATTCATAAAATGAATAGGGA
>JANQTO010000214.1:643-3640 GCA_030731685.1 Nonlabens sp. | reverse complement strand
ACAACCTCAATAATCCAGTCTGTATTTTCTATTTTAACAAGGTCATCATCCAGGTTTCCAACACTTATGCGATTTGCAAAAGATGCGTGGTAGAGTGGTGCAGGCTTGCTTTTAATGGCTGCTGCTAGATTTTCAGTTACCATGCGGTTACGCACGGCTTTGTTTTCTAGGGTTAGGCCTTGTGCTTGTTCCTTTGCATTGAGCTCTCTAGGTACAATGTCTAGTAAAAGTACTTCACAGCCTATGTTTGCAAAATGGCATGCAATACCACTACCCATGATACCTGAGCCTATGACGGTTACGTGTTTTATTCTTCTTTTTCCCATTATTGTTTTTCAGCTAGTGCTTGTGTTTTAAATATGTTCTTTGTGTTTACAAGGTCATTAATTTTATAAGCTACCTCCAAAAAGGTTTTTAATTTTTCTGGTTCTATTTCTGTTTTTACCAGATGGTCAAAACTTTTTACTACAGTCTTAGAGAAATCACGCATTTCAACACCGAATTCAGTAAGATGAATGAGTACACTGCGTCCATCCTCGGGATTTCGTTTTCTGGTGATAAGTCCTTTTTCTTCCATCATTTTTAATGTACGAGACAGGCTGGTTGCTTCCATTCCCATTTTAGGACCTAGCGCAGTGCTGGGTGTCCCATTATCTGGATCTATACTTATGAGCGCGAAACCTGTCGCCATGGTGCTCCCTTGAGTGGCTGCTTGCTCGTTATACATTTTAACGATGGACATCCATGTAGTTCTTAGTATGTAGTCAATGGTTTTATCTCTCATAATTCTAATACATCTTGTAAAGATATGAAAATATATTATGCACGCATAGTAAATAGTACAAAACTATAACGATTAAGTAAATTTTTTCATAATTCCTGAAATCAGGTAAATTATGAGCTGATGTAGTGCTTACAAATAGTTAATAGGTTAAAAAAAATCCCGATACTCAGTATCAGGATTTTAAAATTTCAAGATTGTTTGTTACTAGTAATTTATATACAGCCAGCTCGCGGTATCTGGTTTGTCGGGGTCGTTGTATTTTATAACATAGAAGTAAGTTCCTACAGGTAGTAGGCCATCACCGGCAAGAAGTCCTGCGTTAGGCATTCCTGCAAACTCTTGATAATTACTTGCCTGTGTTTTGTAAACCATGCTACCGTGTCTGTTCATGATTTGTAATTCAAAGTTTGGAAACTGCTCAGCAAGACCTGGAATAGAAAATGTGTCGTTTACACCATCGTTGTTAGGTGAAAAACCTTCAGGAAAAATGATTTCACATCTTTCAAAAATGATGGTAAAGGCAGATGTATTGAAACATCCTGTGAGATTGTTTTCCAGTCTTGCGTAAAGTAAATCAGTACTTAGGTTTGCTTGAAACGGTACGCTATAGTTTACAGGTAATTCGTTAGTGTCATTTTGTGCATCAACATCAGTTGTATAATAAGTGATAGTAAAATCTACTGGGTTGAGTCCATTTAGTATAGCTATATCTTGAACAGATAAATCAAATACGTTTTGGTTTAAATCAGTGTTTCCGTCACAAATATTAGTTAGGTCGGGTGCATTTCCTATCGCTGGAGCTTGCTCCACTGTGATAGAGAATGATGTTGTATTAAAACATCCGGCTGCGGTTACTAACCTTACATAAATTTGCTGTGTTCCCATCACTGAATAAGGAGAACTCAATGGTGCGTTACCTGAGTCTGCATCCATTTGAGACGCGTGGTAAGTAACTGTTCCTGGTGTTGTTGAAGTTACCGTGGCGTCTTGGTCAGTTAATATAAAGTCAGCGCTTCCATCGAGTGGAGCATCGTCACATACATCAATATCCATAGGGGTTCCTATTACAGGAGCAGCTATCGGGACTAAGCTTAAGGGTGCAACGCTAAAACAGTCAACATCATTAGTGTTCTGTAAACGCACATAAATTATTTGCGGATTAGACGTATTCATGTATGGTGTAGCGGTACTGATTTCGTTAGTATTCATATTAGCATCATTCTGTGTAGGGAAAAATGTATATGCAGCGTCGGCGGGGTTGCCGGCTGTAGTAGCAATAGTTGCAACATAGGAAGCTAAATCAAAAGATTCAATCCCGTCATCATTATTATCACAGACCTCAATAGCAGGAATGTTAGATACTGTAGGTATAGGACTTACCGTAATATTGATAGGAGCGAAAGAGCTACAACCATCATTTACAGGAGACGTATTATTAGAGATACGCACCCATATTTGGGTAGTACCAATAGGTAGTAAATAATTATTTGGTAAAGGATTCAAATTATTATCCGCGTCGTTTGAAGTTGCATGATAAGTAATGTCAAACGTAGAAGGGTTTTGAGTACCTAGAACGTCTGGAGTGAAGGCTGTTAAGTCTATAAGTTCATTACCAGAACCATCAGAGTCGCAATAGTCAGTAAGCGTATTGTTTATGGAATCTACAAAACCATTTTCAAAAATTTGTATCGTTTGACTAAAGGAACGCGTATCGCCAGACACATCAGTTACCGTAACGCTAACGGTGTAGGAACCAGCAGCTGCATATGTATTTCTCACTACGCCGGGACCAGTGACGGAGAGTGTATTGCCATCACCAAAGTCCCAGGCAGATGCAGCAACTTGTGGTAGACAGGAAAGGATAAATTCAGTAGCGTCACCTTGACACTGATCATTTATCGTAAATGAAGTTGCAAACCTAGACTGAATAAATACTGGAAGACCTTGTCTCGAAATACCCGGAGAAATGTCAATAGCATTAGGAACATAAACAGGTGTGGCAGTTTCAGGGTCTATGGAACCCAAAAAGCCTGTACCATATCTGGAGACATAAATTTTACCATCTCTAGCTAATTGTAAAGTTCCTCTAGATTCTGTACCTGTAATGTTAGCAAATTGATTTCTTGTAGACAATATATTTGCGGGATCACATAAATCATATTGAACAAAACGTCGATTTGAAGTTCCAGATGGGCTATATGCGTCACTCAAAT
>JANQTO010000214.1:0-633 GCA_030731685.1 Nonlabens sp. | reverse complement strand
GAAAATTCTGCGCCATAAGCAGGACCATTATCTAATTTTAATCCAGAGCCTGATACCTGACCAGTACCAGGGTTAAAGTCGTAAAGCGTTACTCCTTGGTTTGTTAAGTTTTGCGTTGCTATAACAAGTTTAGTCCCATCAGGTGAGATACGTAGCATTCCACGGTCTCCATTAGTTGATGCAACAGGCGTACTGAAAAACCGTTGATTACCATTAGCAATTTGATTAATAGGAGCAGGATTTACAAAAGAAATTCCAGCGCTTTGAATACCACGAACTTCCCAGACAAACAGCGCATTAAAATCGCCAGTACCGTTTGTAGTGCTTGTAGCGTTGCTTTCAGCAAAGGTCATTACGTAAGCGTCATTACTCCCAGTTTTGATTGTTGCGGCTACTTTTTCAGCACAGCTCTCAAGAAGGACAACATTTTTAACTCCTGGAACTACATCGCCGAGCCCGTTATTGAGTCCCATTTCTACCCTAGAGTATGCGAGTGGTCCACCTCCTCCAGCACCTACGGTAAATATAAAATAAACATTAGGTGTCGCAGGCGCTTGTACAATAATTGCCGACTGTGTGGAAGAATCATTTCCTAAAAGTCCGTTACCATTGGGCATTACATTACCATTACAT
>JANQTO010000213.1 GCA_030731685.1 Nonlabens sp. | reverse complement strand
GGGCAAAAACCTAGGGTCTCATTATAAAAATTTGCAAGCTCTTGCGTTTCTTTGTTGTGAGACGAGTCTAAAGGTGTTACTAAAGGCATAAAGCAATTTGATATTAAGTGTTTTTACACGTAGAATAAGCCTTACTAGGCTTACTCTTTGTTATTTTAATTAAATTTGACATTACTAAGTTACATTTTATGCAATCAACCACCAACCCTATTGCACTTATTATAACAATAGCACTTGCTATTCAAATAGGTTACGCACAAAACAATAGACCGTTTGTTCAAGACGGTGCTTTTTATTTAAAAGGTGGCGCAATTACTATAGGTAATAATATACTTAGCACTCATAAAACCAACTCGTGCGATAAGGTTTCTTTGCTTAATGATAACGTGAACATGACCTATATAGATATAGCTGCCGACCCTACAACAGTCTCTTCTAGCGCGGTAAGCTTTGCACTTGAAGATACAGCAACCATCGTAAGTGCAACCCTTTACTGGGCTGCAACATATTCAGGAGAGACTGGTTCAAGAAAAGTAAATAGTAAGGAATATGTCTATAAGGTAAATAAAGACCGTGATAAAGATATAAACCAAATAAAATTCAAAACAAATGATGGAGCCTATAATGATATCTTAGGAACTATTATTTATGATGGACAAGTTGCTACAAACAGCGTATTAAAAAACAACAACCCTTACATTTGTAAAGCCGATGTAACCCATATACTAGCTCAAACGAACATAATTGAGCGTGTTACTGTTGCAAACATAGCTGCTACCGAAGGATTTATAGAAGGAGGCAGCGCGGGCGGCTGGTTACTCTACATTATCTATGAACAACCAGATGCATCACCACAATTTATAACCTCGTTTAGCGGTTTTGAAATTGTAAAAGAAGATAAAGTTACCGTTTCAATAACCGATTTTAAAGTTCCTGAAAACAGCTCCAGTTCCACCATAACTATAGGCGCACTAGACGGTGATTATGCCCTTAAGGGAGATCAAGTTACCCTTCTAAATCCTGTTTCAAAAGATGTATTTAACTTAAAGTCAAAAAAAAGACCCAAACTAAACTTCTTTAATAGCACTATGAATCTAAGTGAAGGCACAACGTCTCAACGCATACCTAATAGTACAAATACACTTGGGTTTGACATTGCGCAAATAGCAATAGAAACAGAAAATATACTGCCTAAGGACGCCGATAAAATAAACATTGTTTATACAACAAAGGCAGATGGTTTCTATGTCTTTTTCACCGCTTTTCAAACGCAAATAGACGAAGTTCAAATTGCCCAAAAAAAGGCTATAACAGTAGCCCAAAACACAAAGATTGATTCTAACGATGCAATAGAACCAACAAAAGCTATGACAACGCAGGCTCAAGCTATTACTGCTACTAAAACTCCTACGCAACCGGTAGTTACATCTAAAAAGACGCAACCTTTACTTAATAAAATAAGTGGTTTTTATGTAATTACAAATGCATTTTCTAACATTGAAAATGCTTATAAATGGAAACTCTTTTTACTCGACTTAGGCTATCAACCATTTTCGTTTATACATTCCGTGAATAAACTGGAGTATGTGTATATCGCAACAGGGAAAAATGAAGAGGAACTTTTAGGGGTTTTACAGGAGGCTCTAAGCATTCCCCAACTAAGCAAAACATGGATTAAAGAAATGGACTAAGAAGCTTATTCAATGCGCTGGACCCTTAAACCTAAACCCGATGCGGTTAAACAAAAAGAACTTGCAGCTGCTCTTAGCATAGACGAGACGCTTGCTGGGCTGCTGGTACAACGTGATATTGACACTTTCGCGAAAGCGAAATCCTTTTTCAGACCTTCTTTAAAAGACTTGCATGACCCGTTTTTAATGACAGACATGCAAGCTGCCGTGGAACGCATCAAAAAAGCGGTGCTTAACGAGGAACATATCATGGTCTACGGCGATTATGACGTAGATGGTACTACCAGCGTAGCACTCATGTCCACGTTTTTATTGAGCTTTTATGAGCAGGTTACCACCTATATTCCTGACCGGTATGATGAAGGTTATGGTGTGAGCTACAAAGGAATAGATTATGCGGCAGACAATGACGTGACGCTCATCATTGCATTGGATTGTGGTGTAAAAGCCATTGAAAAAGTGTCTTATGCAACTGAAAAAGGTATCGATTTTATCATTTGTGATCACCACAGACCTGGACCTAAACTACCAGATGCAATTGCGGTACTGGACCCTAAAAGACATGATTGTAATTACCCATACGATGAGCTTTGTGGTTGTGGAGTAGGCTTTAAATTATGTCAAGCGCTTGTACAATCTTATGGATGGGATTTTGAAATACTAATACCTTATCTAGATTTAGTTGCCACGGCAATAGGTGCAGACATTGTTCCTATAACCGGTGAGAATCGCATTCTTGCTCATTACGGTTTGCATGTTATTAATGAAAGTCCGCGTGTGGGATTCAAGGCAATCATAGACCAAATCAATAAAACAAAACTCACTATAACCGATGTCGTTTTCATCATAGCGCCGCGCATTAACGCAGCAGGACGCATGAAACACGGCTTGCATGCCGTGCGACTTCTAACAGAAACAGACCTTACTCTGGCCCAAGAAATCGCTGCCGAAATAGAAACCTACAATGCCAACCGCCGCGAAACCGACAAAATTATCACCGACGAGGCACGCGAGCAAATCATCGCAAATAACGAGCAAGAGAAATTTACGACCGTTGTGTTTGCCGAGCACTGGCATAAAGGTGTGATAGGCATTGTTGCCTCCAGACTTATAGAAACCTATTACAGACCTACGCTCGTATTTACAAAAAGTGGTGACAAACTTGCCGCAAGCGCGCGTAGTGTAAACGGTTATGATGTGTATGAGGCACTGGAACAATGCAGTGAATTTATAGAACAATTCGGCGGACACATGTATGCCGCTGGACTCACGCTAGCTCCAGAGAATTACGAAAAGTTCAAAGCACGATTTGAAGAAGTCGTGTGCGCAACCATAACAAAAAAACAATTGTCTCCAGAGCTATCCATAGATATGATGCTCCCGCTGGAAGCAATAACTCCTAAATTTTACAGAATCCTACAACAAATGGCACCGCACGGTCCATTAAATATGCGACCCGTTTTTATGACCGAAAAAATAGTAGATACAGGTTATGGTAAATGCGTGGGCACGGATGATGCGCATCTTAAAATTTCGGTATCTGGAAATCCCAAAGCACGCAAGGGAATCGATGCGATAGGGTTCAATCTAGGTAGTAAAGTTGATATAGTCAAAGATAAAGAGCGTTTTGACATTGCCTATACCCTGGACTTGAATGAGTGGCAAGGCGTGAAAAGTATTCAGTTGATGCTAAGGGATTTGAAGGAGGCTTAATCGAATTGACCACGCAAAAATTCCTCTAATTTTTCTGCATTAACGTCCTTCATGATTATTTCACCATCGGGTGTGACCAGATAGGTAGTGGGAAAACTAAAGATGTTTAGTTCACTCGTTTCTTTACCGTTTTCGTCCAAATAATGAATCCAATTATAACCCTTTGAAGTTATAGTACTTTTCCATTTATCGATTTTCTTTGTGCCGTCAGTAGAAATACTAACAATCTCAAAACCTTTGTTTTTATAAGTCTCATAGAATGACGTGTACTGTGACATTTCTTTCAAGCAAGGCGTGCACTCAGAGAACCAAAAGTCCAATAAAATGAATTTGACATTTGACAAATGTCTTGTATTGAATGTTACTTCTTCTAGATTCATATTTTTAAGAACTAGTTCCTTGTTTTCAAAAGATAAATTTTTTGAGTCTTTTAATGCTTTGTTAAACCTTTTAAATAATTCCGTTTTTTGTATTTCCTTAGAAAATTTATCTAAGGATAAATCATAGCGTTCGTTGTATTCAGAACCTTGCTTTGCATAATTGTTAATCATCAACCAAAGTGGCACGAAGGAATTTGGATTATTTGAAACGAAGTTAGTAATCAAGGAATCTCTCGTAACTAAAAGCTGAGCCTTCTCTTGCTCGAAATCACTTTCTTCGTATTTTTTTTCAATTGCTTTAAGCCCCTGACTTTTTAGAATTTCATATTCTTTCTGGGCTTGAGACATATTACTTGGAGCGATAAATACATTCTGATCACTATTTTTGAAATCTACGGTCAACTCTGTGGTACCATTTTCAACGAAAAACTTATCAGAAAGTCCTTCACCTTGGACCAAAAAATCAAACATTACCGGATAGGAAGGTTTACTGCCTTTGAAATGTATGCGTCCATCTACCACAGCATCATGATATAAAAAAGTATATGTTGCGTCAAGAAATTTTTCTTGAACCTGGCTTGGATACATTGATAAGGCGTTTGCCTCAATGTTTGCCTTAACGATTACCTGAAAATGATTGGGTGCAAGCTTCTTACTGCAGGAACATAGGAGTAATAAATTTAAAAACACAAGGATAATTGCAATACGGCTGGGTAATTTATTTTTCATACACTCTCGTTTTTTAAGTTACAGCTATTCCAGTC
>JANQTO010000212.1 GCA_030731685.1 Nonlabens sp. | reverse complement strand
GTCTATGGTTGTTAGAGACCCTATTTCTACATCATCTTCTATCACCACATTTCCAGTTTGGGGAACTTTTTCATAACTCCCATCAGCTTGCGGTGCAAAGCCAAAACCGTCTGAACCTATAACAGTTCCAGCGTGTATTACTACATTATTTCCTATCACACAATCGCTGTAGATTTTTGCACCTGCAAATAATGTAACATCGTTTCCTATTGTAACATTATCTCCTACAAATACGTGCGGATATACTTTAACACTCGTTCCTATAGTAACGTTAGCTCCTATATAAGCAAAAGCTCCTAAGTAAAAGCCTTCTTTCATCTCTACAGATTCATGAATGTAACTAGGTTGCTCCACGCCTACTTTATTATTTTTATACTGATTATAAAAAGCAAGAAGTTTTGTAAATGCGGCATAGGAGTCTTCTACCTTAAGTAAAATACACGATACGGGTTTGTCCGGCTTAAAACTATTATTTACGATAACTGCCGTCGCTGCGGTCGTATAGATGTATGAAGTATATTTCTCATTTGAGAGAAAACTAAGACTACCTGTGCTGCCTTCTTCTATTTTAGAAAGCTTATCTAAAACAGCAGTAGCATCACCTATTATTGTAGCGTCGAGTAACTCAGCAATTTGTTGTACCGTAAAATTCATTCCCGCAAAAATACTAATTTATATCAATCTTGCACCTTAGGGTAGCAATAGTAATGTTTAACTACATTTTTTGTTAGTGCTTTAAAATAAGCTTGCTCGCCCACGGTAGTAAGTTCTGCTACTTTTCCTGACTTCTTAAGTATGTTAAGTGGTTTCGCTTTCGCGTAAGCGGAATGCCCAACGGACCCAGAGAAAACAAAGTAAGACGCCTCATGAGAAGTTATATCGTAAGCTTTCATCAACAGTTTTTTCTTTTCCTTTAGTTTATCTCTTGCAACCGTTTTTTTAGTGAATTTTATTTTAAGTAACTGTCGGTTTAAAATCATGGTACATAATTCTCTGAAAACAAAATCGTCGTGCTTCATACCAAGTTTAAGTACACAAATAACATCTGTATCGTCTAAACTTGCAAATTGTTCCAAAGTTCCGGCATCAAAAGTTTCGATAACAATATCATTCATGAAAAAATAAGCAAGACTCTTAGGTAATTCTACATGAACATTCTGTTCTAAGAGTTCTCTGACCCGTTTAAATACAGATTGTAGCAAATGCTCAGCGCCCAAACCAGTCTTGTGCAGGTATACCTGCCAATACATGAGCCTGCGTGAGGTCAGAAAATGTTCTACGCTATAGATTCCCTTTTCTTCTATGACAAGTTCGTCGTTATACACGTTGAGCATAGAAATAAGGCGCTGGCTGTTTATATTACCTTCAGCCACTCCTGTGTAAAAACTATCCCTTTTTAAATAGTCTAAACGGTCCATGTCTAGTTGACCAGAAACGAGTTGCAACATAAAAGGCCTGTGATAAGCTCCTTTGAAGATTTGTATGGCCAGTGTTAAACTGCCGTTAAAAGCTAGATTCAAATGTTCCATGAATACCAGAGATAATTCTTCATGATGCACCTGCTGTATGATGCTATTTTCCATGGCATGAGAGAACGGCCCGTGACCTATATCGTGAAGCAAAATAGCTTTATACAACGCATCTTCTTCTTGAGATGTTATCTCAACCTGCTTACTACGAAGCACTTGAACCGCTTTCTGCATTAAATGTAAACAACCTATGGCGTGGTGGAAACGGGTATGGTTTGCTCCTGGATAGACAAGGTAACTCAAACCCATTTGTGTGATGCGCCGCAGTCGCTGGAAGTACGGGTGCTCTATGATATTGTAAATGTCCTCACTAGGTATGGTAATAAAACCGTAAATGGGATCGTTTAATATTTTAAGTTTGTTCTGTGGTTTCAAACGCTACATAAATTTTTATATACAAATATACAGCTATGGCAGTGATCAAGATATTATGGGTAGATGATGAGGTAGATTTATTGAAACCACACATTATATTTCTTACAAGTAAAGGTTATGAGGTAGACACACGAGTAAGTGGCGCAGAGGCTTTAGAGGCCATTGAACAAGTGCGTTATGACGTGGTTCTTTTAGATGAAAATATGCCAGGACTTACCGGTTTAGAGACATTGCATGAGATAAAGGAAAAGCAAGCTAGCTTACCCGTGGTCATGATTACAAAAAGTGAAGAGGAATATATTATGGAGGAAGCGATAGGTTCTAAAATCGCAGATTACCTCATAAAGCCCGTAAACCCAAATCAGATACTACTTTCACTTAAAAAAATCTTAGACCACTCAAGACTTGTAAGTGAGAAAACGACTTCAGACTATCAGCGTGAATTCCGTAAAATTGCTATGGATATGTCCATGATTAATAGTTACGAGGAATGGGTGCAGATGTACCAAAAACTCATCTACTGGGAACTGGAACTTGAAGAAGTTGAGGACAGCGGGATGTTTGACATACTAACCACGCAAAAAACCGAAGCAAATCACCAGTTCTGTAAATTTATAGACAACGTATATCCTAGCTGGTTTAAAAATGAAGATGAAGCACCTGTATTGAGTCACAATCTTTTTAAACATAAAGTGCTGCCGCATCTTAAAAAAGAACAACCAGTTCTTCTAGTTGTTGTGGACAACTTGCGTTATGATCAATTCAAAACCTTTGAAAGCGTCATTAATAACTATTACAAAAAGGAAGAAGAAGAAACTTACTGCTCTATATTACCTACCGCCACACAGTACGCTCGTAACGCCATATTTTCAGGACTTATGCCTGAGGATATGAAAAAACGCCATCCAGATTTGTGGCTAGATGACACTGACGAAGGTGGGAAAAACATGCACGAGGACGAGTTTTTAAGAGCACAGCTCAAAAGACTAGGCTTGTCCATATCACATCAATACCATAAAATAACAAATGAGGCAAATGGTAAAAAACTGGCCGATAACTTCAAGTCACAAAAAGAAAACGACCTTACTGTAGTAGTTTACAATTTTGTAGATATGTTATCACACTCTAAGACTGAAATGGAAGTCATAAAAGAGTTAGCAAGCACTGATAAGTCTTATAGATCCTTAACTATGAGTTGGTTTAAGAATTCGCCTTTGCTTGACATTATTCAAAAAGGTGCCGAGATGGGTTTCAAGCTCATACTGACCACAGATCATGGAACCATAAATGTAACTACACCCAGTAAAGTGATAGGCGATAAAAACACAAGTTTAAACTTGCGCTATAAAACCGGACGTAGTTTGTCCTATGAAGAAAAAGAAGTGCTAGCAGCAAAAGACCCAAGTACTATTAAATTGCCGAAAATCAATATGAGCAGTAGTTTTATTTTTGCAAAAGGCGAGTTTTTCTTTGCATATCCTAACAACTACAATCATTACGTGAGTTATTACCGTAATTCCTATCAGCATGGCGGTGTATCGTTAGAAGAAATGCTTATACCATTTGCTGTTTTTTCACCACGATAGATGGAATTTACTTACACATTAGATACAATAGACGAGGCTGCGCGTAAAATTCTCGCTTTCGCGAAAGCAAAAGTACTACTCTTAGAAGCTCCTATGGGCGCTGGTAAAACAACACTCATTACTGCTCTATGTAAAGAATTAGGAGTTACAGAATCCATAAGCTCACCCACGTTTTCCATAGTTAATGAATATAAAGCTCCTCAATGCGATGTGCTACATTTTGATTTATATAGATTTGAAGCAGAAGAAGAGCTAGTTGCTATAGGTTTTGAGGACTACATTTACCGACCAAATACGTATGTTTTCATTGAATGGCCAGAAATTTCGCTGAAATTCCTTGATAGTTACCATTTCATTCGTATTTTTCCCGTAAATGATAATATAAGGAAAGTAGAAATAGATAAGAAATTGTAGCTTGTTCACATATGTTAATGTTTTAGTAAATAGAAAAATAATTATGACTCCTTAGTCTTTTTTATGGAATAGTTAGGCTTTTTGTTGCAAATAAAATTTTTTATTCGATGAAATGCACTTAGATTCGTATCACTTATTTACTTAAACCCTTTTATTATGAAAAACAAGTCCCTAAAGGCAATAGCGTTACTCGCGTTATTCACAGTTTCTATCACCGTTAGTGCTGCAACGCAGTTAACACCAGAGAAGAAATCAGATAAGAATGAAAAAAGTATCGAAAAATCTGCAATCAGAGTCCCTCCACGCGGGTAACATTATAACGGTTGCAATAGCATGCACTCCTTATATTTTTTACAGTTATGAAATTTTCCCAGTCACAAGTGTCTGGGAAAATTTTTTGTTTACCTATAAATCTGGCTTTTATGAATCCGTCAACACAGCCTTTTGGGTTATTTTAGGAAAGTTCATTCCTTTTGCGTTAATGATTATTTGGTTTATAAGTTGCAAGCACTGGTGGTACAGAGTGATTTTAGTGCCTTTGACTATGTACGGTTTTCAATTGTTAACTTCTCTTAACGATGATGTTTCTTATATTGATAAATATGAAATGTATCTAGTCGTTCCTGTTGTAATTGGCAGTTTGGCCCTAAGTTATCT
>JANQTO010000211.1 GCA_030731685.1 Nonlabens sp. | reverse complement strand
TGATACCTTGAAATATGGTAAAAAGTTATTTACTCATTGAAGAATTAGATAAGTATCTAGTTAAAAAGTATTTTTACCATAAAAAAAGCATGGGCTTACTACTTATCTACGCCGGAATATCCATTTTCTTCTCTTTCCTATGTTCTATACTAGAAGCGGTGCTACTATCGGTTACGCCTACATTTATAAAGGTAAAAGAGCAAGAAGGCGCAACTTATACTGATGGACTTAAATCTCTCAAAGAAGATGTGGACAAACCACTCATCGCCATTCTTACCCTAAATACACTTGCCCATACTGTAGGTGCAATTCTAGTCGGTGTGCAGGCAGAGAATATGGTACGCGGTAGTGAATATAGCAGCAGCTACTGGGGCATCCCTTTTGTAGGTATTGTATCGGGAATTATGACCGTTTTGATTCTGGTAATCTCAGAAATTATCCCAAAAACTATAGGTGCTACTTACTGGCAAAGTCTTGCGGGATTTTCTACGACCGCACTTAAAATCATGGTCGCTTGTTTAAAATATACTGGAATTTTGTGGCTCTTACAACTCACCACAAAAATGATAGGTAGTAGCGGTCACATTAACATCATGACCCGTGAAGAATTTATAGCCATAGCAGACACTGCGCAGGAAGAAGGTGTTTTTCATCCTACCGAAGGGCAGTACATCAAAAGTCTCATGAACTTTAATCAAATACGTGTTAAAGATGTAATGACACCGCGCTCCGTAATGATTATGGCACAGCAAGATAAAACCATACGTGCCTTTTTTGACGAGCATGATGAACTGCGCTTCTCACGTATTCCAGTATATGGAAAAACGCGTGACGATGTAACAGGTTACGTCCTCAAAGACCAAATCCTAGAGCATATTATCGAGGAGCAACCCACAACGAAACTTGCCGAACTGCGTCGAGATATTAATCACGTTTCAGAAACCATGCCCATTACCGAACTGTTCAATACCATGATATCCACAAAAGAGCACATGGCACTGGTCGTAGATGATTATGGAAACGTTCAAGGTGTTGCAACCATGGAAGACGTCATAGAAACGATGCTAGGACTAGAAATCATGGACGAAAGCGATAATGTAGAAGACATGCAGCAACTCGCCCGAAAAAACTGGGAAAAACGTTCTAAATCATTACGTAACGGAAACACTAAAAATGAAGAAAAGAAAAACCCTTAGTACAATCATAATTCTACTATTTGCTATGAGCGCAGTGGCCCAACAAGCAAACTTCAAAAAAGCATGGCTGGAAAAATGGAGTAATTCAAGAGATTATCTCATAGCAGTCGCAACCGCAATGCCGCAAGAAAGCTATAACTACAAACCTACAGAACGGGAAATGAGTTTTGAAGCGCAACTGGTTCATATTCAAAGCAACATGGTCTGGTTGGGTACAGAATACTTTAAAATGAAATCGGTATCACAAGGACAAGAAGCAAGTAAGAAATTGTCTAAAGAGGAACTTATAGCATCCTTGAAACAGAGCTTTGATAACGTTTATCAGGCTGTAGAGAACACACCTGAAAAGCACTTTAAAGAACAGGTAACTTTTTTTGCGGGTAATAAATCAAACTTTCAAATATTGGGATTACTGCAAGACCACGTATCGCACCACCGTGGACAGCTCATTGTGTATCTAAACTTAAATGACGTGAAGCCGCCTGCTTATGTTGGGTGGTAATCCACATTTTAAGTAGACCGTAGATTAGGGTTGTTTCTTCATTTTATTCCCATTCATATACTAGTTCTAATCCACCTCTAATATAAGGTGGCCTATTTACGTTGGTATATTTTTCTGGTAATAATTCTATCGCTGTGTCAAATCCACCACGTGTTCTATCCATCTCAGCTACGTGCTCTTTAATGTCTATAATTCTAAATTCTTCAACGTTTTCAGTAATAAAGAGCACCATATTGTCTATTTCAGAAGAATTGACATTTGTTACTCCTTTTAATTTCCAAGAAAGTTGAAGAGTTTTGTCTATTATTTCCACGGGAAGTCCAGGTAATGAGTTGAATTTCCAAGGGCCATGACTAAAAGAAATTGCCTTATTTACCGCTGCTTCATAATATCTACCTCTAAAATGAGTTTCAAAAATTGGGTAAGAAATGGAGTCCAACGTTTTGAAACGATTAGTGGCAATCCATTCTTGATCAAAATTAGTTTCAGATACCAAAACGACCTCATCAGGATATGAACTAGTTGTAAGTCTATAGTGCTCCTCGATATTATAGAAACAGTACTCGGAGCCGTTTCCATAACTAGTTAAGTTAATTTTATCGTCGCCAAAATCAAATTCTAGTTCATCACGAAGTTTATTTTTCAAAAATACAGTGGGCGTTGTATTAAAATAAATATTATCACCATATTGAAAAAGGTATCCTGTTTTTTTCAGGGGAGATCCTAGATTGTATGTAATCTCATATTCATAAATCGTAGTATCCTGACCATTACTTATTGATACAGATGTAAGTAAAACAGCAATTAAAAATTTAAACATAAAAAGTGTTTTTTATTTTAAAGCTAAAGTATAGTCATTACCGACTATAAACAATTATTTCACAAAATCCTTAAACTACACAGCTACTAAACGACAACCCCAGCCTCAACCATATAATTCACGATAGCCTCTTTCATAAGTAGTGACTGCTCACCGGCTTTCAAAGGTGGCAAGTTTTCCTTTACGTGATAATGCGGCCATTTATCATCGTCAAAATGGGAAAATTCATAATAACCATAAGGCTCAAGCACACGGCATATTGCAATATGCATCAACTGTAATTTCTCGTCCTTTTGGAATTTACGATGTAGTTGACCCAATTCCTGAAGGCCGATTATAAAAAGAATCGCGTCTAAGTCCATTTCCTCGCCATCACTAAACCGCTCTTGAAAAAAAGCGACCGTTTGCGCCCAGCGCTCCTTTAATTTCTCATCTCTACTCATGGTACAAAAATACGGTGGTTCTTGGGGTTTCCGCTTTCGCGAAAGCGTAATATCCACAAGCAAGAAGCAAAATAAATCGTTAAAGACTTCAAAAAATTGTATTGGAACGATTGTTTCAGTATATATTTGCAGTATCAATTAATAATTATGCCACGTACTGCTTCCTTTAACAAACAACATGTCTTGCACGAGGCGATGCTTGTATTTTGGGAAAAAGGATATAACGCGACGAGTATGCAAGACCTTGTGGATGCTACAAAGCTCAACCGCAGCAGTATTTATAACACCTTTGGTGATAAACTGTCTTTGTACCGTGAGGCATTAGCCGCTTACATAAAAGAAACCCAGGTACAATTTGCACAGGCGCTTGAAAATGCAACAAATTCTTATGAAGCCATTCAACTTATTTTTGAAAGCTTCCTACCCGAGATTTATCAAGACTCAAAAGGTTGCATGAGCATGAACTGCAAGGCGGAAATGAGCGAACAACCTAATATTAAACAATGGTTGGAAAGCACACAAGAGCAAATGCTAAACACCTTTGAACAGCTTATTGTTGTAGGTCAAGAGGAAGGCTCTATTAACAATAACCAAAGTGCCCGCGATTATGCATGGCACGTGATGAATACTTTCCAAGGTTTCCGCATGACGGGAATACTGGAGAAAGACCCTAAAACGCTGAAAATGATTATAGGTAATGGCCTATCCATTTTGGCGTAATTTTTTTTAACCTATTTTGGAACGATTGTTTCAAAATATAAATTTAATACACAAATCCCATGAAAGATTTAAAAAACAAAGTAGTATTAGTAACTGGAGGCAACTCTGGAATAGGCCTCGCGGCTGTCCAGCAATTCTTGGAAGCAGGCGCAAAAGTAGTGTTCTCTGGACGCCGTCAAGATGCACTCGACGAGGCAGCGAGCAACTTAACCGGCGATTTTAAAACCGTCCTTGCTGACCAGACCAGTCTAGCTGACAATAAGCGCTTGATTGCAGAAACAACAGCTGCCTATGGCAAAATAGACGCACTGTTTGTAAACGCCGGCGTCGCACAATTCCGCCCAAGCGAGCAAATAGATGAAGAGTTTTTTGATGTGCAGTTCAATACCAATATTAAAGGCCCTGCTTTTCTAATCAAAGAAGCAATACCGCAATTGAAAGATGGCGCTAGTGTAATTTTCAACACGAGTATCGTGCATAATAAAGGGTTTGAAGGCTCAGGAGTTTACAGTGCAACTAAAGGCGCTCTTCGCTCTTATGCTCGTGTGCTTACGACCGAACTTGCTCCACGCGGCATACGTGTAAACTCTGTCGCTCCTGGACCTATAGGAACTCCTATCTACAGTAAAATGGAAGGTATGACAGCAGAACAAGTGCAGGATATGGGCGCATCGTTTGCTCAAAATGTTCCGCTAAAACGTTTTGGTGAACCTACTGAAATAGCGAGCGCTGTTTTATGGCTAGCTAGTGATGCATCAAGTTTTGTAAATGGCATCGAGCTAGCAATAGACGGCGGCATGAGCCAAATTTAATAAACCTAATCAAAGTAAAAGGGCTGTTATCCTAAGGTAACAGCCCTTTTTATATAATGAAGCTTGCTACTAAGAATTCATAATGGACTCAATTTCCTCAACCTCAATAGGAATATCACGCATTA
>JANQTO010000210.1 GCA_030731685.1 Nonlabens sp. | reverse complement strand
AGTCATTGCTACTTAGCAGTTTGATTGTTGTATATCGCTTTCGCGAAAGCGATACATCATAATTACAGCGTGCTACATTCATGGGAGCTGCTTGTAAATAGTTAAACCTTTGTAAAACGCTGTGTAGTTTTCATTCTATTACCGTTATTTAGTGTATGGTAGAAAATGCAAGCGTTAAAGACGGTTTTAAGTGGAAAGACATGCCCTCGCTTTTATGGAAAAGTGCTAAGCAATGGAATGAAGAAGATGTGTGGCAGTTAAGTGCGAGTGTTGCTTATTACGCAATATTAGCATTGCCAGGACTGCTGGTGATTTTAATTAAGCTCATAGGTGTTTTTTGGGATACAGAGATTGCAACGGGAAAGCTTACAATGGAGCTTGCTCAGCTTATAGGTTATAATGCGGCAGACAGTATCAACCAAATTCTAGAAGCAGCTCAGAGCGATGATGACTCTATGATTGCCTCTATACTAGGGCTTGCAACGCTCGTATTTGGTGCGACCGGCGTGTTTGCCCAATTGCAAATAGCTCTCAACAAATTGTGGAGGCTTAAAATAAACCCGAAGACGCCGTGGTGGCATATTCTTACAGATAGGGCAAAGAGTTTTGGTTTTATAATTGTACTTGGTTTTTTAATTTTGATAAGTTTTACCCTTTCAAGTACGATAAATCTCTTGGTTCATGCATTAGAAGATCAATTCTCTATGATTGTAGGCACTGTAGCGCTCATACTCAATTTTGTCATTTCCCTAGCTGTAGTATCTGTCATGTTCGGATTGATGTTTCGTTTTTTGCCTGATGCTGATGTACAATGGAAGCTTATATGGCCTGGGGCAGTTTTAACTGGATTTCTTTTTGAAACAGGGAAGTTTTTACTAGAATACTATTTTACAAATTCATCACCTGCAAGTGCTTACGGAGCAGCTGGTATGATTGTTTTATTATTGTTGTGGGTTTCGTATAGTTGCCTCATTTTATTCTATGGAGCAATCTTTATAAGGATATACATTGACACCTATGCAAGGGGTATTTACCCTAGCAAGAAAGCCATTAAGTATAAGGAAGAAACGGTGGTCATAGAAGACGGTAAATTTCTAGACGAAAAAGGTTTGTAAGACTATCTAGTTCTTAATAAACCGCTGCGTTCCGCCTGAGCCGTCATCATAAGTGACTTGCAATACATAGTTTCCTGAGGTCAGGGAAGAAGTTGCAATAGTATTCAACGTGCTGTTGGTACTAATCAACCTTCTACCAGCGATGTCATAAATAACGAGACTTACTGGGTTTCGGTTTTTGTCGTATTGTATGTTCAAGTTATCATTGGTTGGGTTGGGAAATAACGTGAAACCAATAAGTGAAATATCATCAACACTTGCCGTAGGCACGTTACTGTATGTAGCTATGTCACCATTTCTATTGGTAATGATTAAACTTAAGCCGCCAGTTATTGATTGAATGGTATAGTTGTGAATAACGACTTGCTGGCCAGGAATTATCCAAAACGTATTATGTTGTGCATTAAAATTTTGCAGAATAGCATCAACGATAGGGTCAGGAGAGCCACATGTTCCTAGGGCCTGCGCTTGGCTGGTAACCTCAAATGAGTTCGTCCCAATGAAGGTCGCCTGACCCACAATTGCAGTACCAGAACATACCTCGGTTTGATACAAACCTGTGTTGCTAATGTTAAATTGGATTTCAGGAATTATGGACGTGCTAGGTGGTGAGTAAGTTGTGCCGTTAATCTGTAATTCAGTTAAATACCAAGTGTTTGCCGGTAGTCGCGGGTCTTGTGCTTTTACCGTTAATGAGATAAACGTTATAAAAACAAAAAGTACATTTTTAATCATTTCAAGTTGCGTTTGTCGGATAAGTGCACATTTCTATATCGAGATATTAGTTCTTCATAAACCGCTGTGTTCCTTGCGAGCCATCATCAAAGGTTACCTGCAATACATAATTACCTGAAGACAACGATGAAGTTTCTATAACATCTAAAAGGCTATTATTACTTAATAATTTTCTACCTGCAATGTCATAGATGACAATTGCAGTCGGGTTGCGATTTTGGTCAAATTGTATGTTTAATATACTTGTAGTGGGATTAGGATATAGAGCAAAACCAGCAGTTGCAATATCGTTAACTCCTGCGGTAGGGTTCGTACTATAAGTTGCTGTGTCACCAAGAACGTTTGTAATGACCATCATCAAATAATTGCCTGAAGATTGAATACTGTATGTACTCGGATTAAGGGGAACATTGGGCCACAAAAAGTAACGATACCATCCATGAAAAAGGTCTATTTCCTGACCCATATTATTCAAATCAGGACAACCACCGAATAGGCCACTTATGCCATCTGTCGTGAACGAGGTGTTACTGGTGTGTACAGCAAATAAGTTAAATTTCTCAAGTGGACAATACCAAGTCTGCATATCTCCAGGACCTCGAGTATCAAAAGTTAATGGAACGTTAGGCAACTGAGGTAAAATAACTGGAAAATATTGCGTGCCGCTTATATTAATATCTGTACAATACCATGTATTTGCAATAAGCCGTGGGTCCTGTGCCTCCATCATAAAAGAGCTAGCTACAATAATTATAAGGAGTAATTTTTTAATCATCAAATGTCGATTTTGCTAGTTTATTATACGTTGAGGGTACAGCTGATTAATTCTTCATAAACCGCTGTGTTCCTTGCGAGCCATCATCAAATATGACCTGTAAAAAATAATTTCCTGAAGTTAGCGATGTAGTGTCTACGATGTTTATTACACTGCTTGAACTTATCAATTTTCTTCCAGCGATGTCATAAATAACCAATTCCAAAGGGGTTTTATTTTGGTCATATTGGATATTTAAAATATCTACACTAGGGTTTGGATACAAGGTAAAACCTACCGTCTCTGCATCGTCTATTCCAGCAGTGGCGTCTGTACTATAGACGGCAGTATCACCGTTAGCATTTGTGATAATCATGCTTAAAAACATACCTGACTGCTGTATAGCATACGTGCGTAGACCAGGAGACTGAAACCAAAACTGCTTGTAATTGTCGTTAAACAGGTCTATTGCTGCTCCCATATTGTTAGCATTAGGACAACCACCCGTAAGACCACCAGATAAACTTGAAACAAACGAGGTGGAACTGTTATGAACGACCGTTGCATTTACGGCGCTCATCGGGCAATACCACGTTTGGATAGTTCCTGGGCCTTGAGAGTCAAAAAATAGCGGAACGTTAGGCAATGTGGGAAGAATAACGGGTAAATATTGCGTATTGTTTATGTTTACCTCAGTGCAGTACCATGTATTCGGGATAAGCCGTGAGTCTTGTGCAGCGACCTGTAGCATGTTACATAGGAATAATATCGCTAAAACTTTTTTCATAACGCTCACTTTCAATTTATTAAAGATAATAAAATAATTGAAACTGGCATTTTTTATTTTAACTACTACAACTCAACATACTACACCCTACTTTAGACCGCGCCCAGTCTGGTCGCAATTCGTACCATTTTTCTTGTTCTGGTTGCTCGTCGTAGGGTTTTTTAAGGAGTTCGTATAGTTCGTCTATGAGGCTGTAATCACCCTTGTTTGCTGCATCTATAGCGAGTTGCGCCATGTAGTTGCGCAGTACATATTTAGGGTTTACGGCGTTCATTTGTTCTTTTCTCGCTTTCGCGAAAGCGGACTCATCCAACCCTAATTGCTCTTTATCAAGTTTTAATCTATTGAGATAACGGTCTATCCAGTCATACCAACTCCATTGGTGTGGTTCAGACATGCTTTCCAAATCGTACATCGCGAGTGAGATGATTGCAAATGCTTCAGTCGGATTTGTATCGCTGGAAATATCGCTTAGTTCCCTGAAAAACAGGGTCATATCGGTTTCGTGAAGCTGCAAGGTATGTTCTAAAGAAGCGATAAGTTCTGTATCACTATGTTGAACTGTGCTCAGACCTAGTTTTGACAGCATCATGGCTTGATACTTTTTTTGATAATTGGTTTTATAAGAATTTAAAATTTCTTCAAGTGCAGGGGCATCTTCAATTAACGGAAAAACTGCGTTTGCAAGCTGTAATAAGTTCCATAGACCTATTTCTGGTTGCGCACTATAGCGATAACGGCTGTGTTGCCTGTCTGTAGTGTTAGGAGTCCAGTTATGGTCATAAGGCTCTAACCAGCCATAAGGACCGTAATCTATAGTAAGTCCTAGAATGGACATGTTGTCTGTGTTCATAACGCCATGGTCAAAACCTACACGTTGCCAGTGGATTATCATGTCAAGGGTACGGTCTGTTACTTCTTTAAAAAATTGTAGGTAGGCAGCTTTACCACTAGCAGTAATATGTGGATAATAGGTTGTGATGGTGTAGTCCGTAAGCTTTTTGAGGAGTTCGTTTTCGCCTTGAGCGGCCAAAAGTTCAAAATTACCAAAACGCAAAAAACTAGGTGCAACCCTACAAACAATGGCACCTTGCTCTAATGCAGGATTGCCATCATAAAGCATATCGCGCATGACCTGCTCACCACTTAATGATAGGGATAACGACCTTGTGGTAGGAATACCTAAATAATGCATGGCTTCACTGCACAAATGTTCCCTTACGCTACTGCGC
>JANQTO010000209.1:807-18299 GCA_030731685.1 Nonlabens sp. | reverse complement strand
GCGCTGCGCTGCTGTAGATGCATTTGCTCTTGAAGCACCTGAATTTGTGTTTACAGCAGTAGGAACAGTGCGCGATGATTCTACTGTTCTTGAACTTGCGTTGCTGCGTGCCGGTGACGCCGTGCCGCGAGAACTTCTACTTTCTACAGTGTTGTTATTAACTGAACTTCTACGAGAAGTGCCGTTTCTGTCAGCTATTACGCTTTCAGTTCTTGAGGTGTTTACCTCGCGGTTTGCAGTTGATGCCCTGCGACTGTTGTCGTTACGACTAGTTACGGTTGCCGCGGTACGCCCAGAGGTTGAGCGGTCACTCGTGTTTCGACTTGCTACCGTATATGAACTGCGGTCTCTTGAAACATCGCGTCTGCCTGTTGCAATTTCTGCACGCTGTGCATTTACATTACGGTCATTTACTAATCGACCACGAGTGTCTCTGCGTCCTTGCTCAAAACTTTGGTACACAACTCTATCGTTAGGTCTGTAAAAGTTACGACGGTTACCGAAATCACTATAATATCCGTTATAATAATATGGTCTGTTCCAGTTTACACGGTGATAAGACCAGTCATATCGTACAGGATTGTAATATAATCTATAAGGAGTATTCCAAACTATACAACGATTTACTAATGGCACACCGTAATAACCATGCCATGGCTGGTACACATAAAAACGGTTGAACGGATTAATAAATCCAGAGGTTCTAAACACAATACCTGGACGGCTGTAAAAAACATTTAAGTTCCCTACTCGGTTTACGTAACCATTTCTATAATTGATAAATACATTACCGGCTTGGATTATACGGCCGTAACCGTCATAATAAATAGGAGTATTTTCTATCTGAATTACAGCACCATATGTATCATATTGCACAAACGGGTCATAATTATAACCAGTGTTGAATGAGAAACTTGCATTAGGTGTGTTCACTTGAAAATTCACTTGTGAAACTTCATCTATATAATTAAAATCAAATTGCCCATCAGGAAATACGGCAAACTCAATAGCGCCTTCTTGAAAAATGAAGCCGTTATTGTAACCACGTCTTAGGTCGTCTACAGGTGCTGCTGCGTAAACAGCACTTATCGCAATAAATGCGCTCAGTAAAGTAAGTAGCTTTTTCATAATATAGAATTTAAGTAGTCAAGCAACGTGCTAGACACATTCTATAATAAGCAACCAGCGTGCCAAAATATGAAAACGCAGTAGTGGTAACTTCTTACTCCTGTAATTTAGGTACTTATGAACTCAAAATACACGATTTAAATAATTTCGCTTTCGCGAAAGCGAATATTTAAAAAACCAAAAGCACTTCAATAAAGAGTTACTTTAAAAATGTAATTTTAGTGATAGGAGTAGAAGGGTAGAGGTCTATGGGTTCATCTATGGGATGTCTAGCGTCGAGTGTGTAAATAATATTATTGGTCCTTACGGTAACTTCACTAGCTGCGGCACTGCCTCGTGGCATAAGCTTGTCGTCTAATCTATTAAGGTCTCTTAACGAGCTTCCAGGTGCAATCATGCCTTGTGGAACTGCCCTGCCATCTAATATTTCTACTTTCTTGATTCTATTATTGATTAGATAGAAATCTATGAGCTTCACACCATTTCTCGAAAAGCGATAGGCTTTAACCTTTTTTTCTCCTGTTTCTATAGTTACGAGATTGAGACTGTCGCCAGTTTTGAGCTCCGTATTTTTTAAAATGGATATTTGTGAACCCATTTGTAGATTGCCTAAATCGTTTTCTTCTAGTATTACGTGAAGTACAGATTCTACCAGTACTGGTGAGTCGTCATCTTCCTCTGGCATTTCTATTTCTTGATTCTCAGATGTTTCTGTGGAGAGCGCAGAAATATCGTCCTTCGGTATTTGATTGTCATTTTTACAACTGCCTAGTAAAAGCGTGAGCATAAGAATTTGAAGTGCGTATTTCATGACCGTCTCTTTGGAGTGTATAGCAAAGTTACGATTACTGCACGGCTTCTTTATAAACTTTTAGACATCTTTCACGCGCCTCTTTATGGTCTACCATCATATCTGGGTATTTTGGACTATCATGCTCAGGAACCCATTGATTTATATATTCCCGTTTTTTATCAAATTTATCCTTTTGAGTAATGGGATTGAATATTCTGAAATATGGTGCAGCATCGACGCCACTTCCAGCAGCCCATTGCCAGTTGCCTACATTGCTGGAGAGCTCGTAGTCCAGTAATTTTTCAGCAAAATAGCGCTCGCCCCATCGCCAGTCTATAAGCAAGTGCTTACATAAAAAGCTCGCAACGAGCATACGCACACGGTTGTGCATGTAGCCAGTCGCATTAAGTTCTCGCATACCAGCGTCTACAAGTTTGTAGCCTGTAGTTCCCGTTTTCCACTTTTCAAATTCATCTTCATTATTGCGCCACTCTATACGGTCATATTTTGAGCGAAATGCACTATCGGTTGTTTTCGGATAGTGATACATGATTTGCATGAAAAACTCACGCCAAATAAGTTCAGAGAGAAATGTTTTATCCTTGGCCAAATCTGCCTTTTTGACCATTTTGCGTACACTTACAACTCCAAAACGTAAATAAGTTCCCAGCTTGCTAGTTCCTGCCACGGCAGGGAAATCTCGTGTTTTATCGTAATCTTCAATTAATGAAGGTGTAACGGTGTACTCAGGAACTTCGATGGCTGATTTCTCGAAACCCATATCGGCTAGAGTGAGTTGTGGTAATCTACTGTTTTTAATGCAGTTTCCTAGATAGTTCGAAGTGTAGTGAATAGTTAAATTCTGTGTGTCGCCTATTTCTTCTTGTAAAGTTTCGAGCCATTTGTTTTTGTAAGGTGTGTAAACTACATATGGGTCGCCGTCATTTTTAACAACGTCATCTTTTTCAAAAATTACTTGGTCTTTAAAAGTTTTGAAGTCCACATCTTTTTCAGAGAGTAATTTCTTGATTTTCTCGTCGCGCTCCTTTGCATAGGGCTCGTAATCGCGATTTGTGAATACGGTGTCTATATTGTAGCTATCTAATAGCTCTTTCCAGATAACCTCAGGATTACCATAATAAAATGCTATGGAGCTGTCGTGATTTTTTTGCAAAGTATCGCGCATGCGTTGCAATTCCTCAAAAATAAACGTAACACGAGCATCGTCTTTAGGTAATGCATCTAGAATTTCCTTATCAAAAATAAAGATAGGCAGTACTGGCTTATCAGCTTTTAAAGCAGCAAGAAAGCCAACGTTATCGTCGAGTCTTAAATCTCTTCTAAACCAAAATACATTAACCTGTTCCTTACTCATATTATCCTATGTTCAGTGTTGATTTACCACCATCTATTCCTAAAATCTGGCCCGTTACCCAACTCGATTTATCCTCGAGCAGAAAAACTGCGGCATTTGCAATGTCTGTAGCCGTGCCCACACGTTTTAAAGGGTGTAATTCACCCATTTTATCCTTCTTATCGTCACTATTTAGTAAACGACCGGCAAGTGGCGTGTCCACGAGTGATGGTGCAATAACGTTAATGCGCACTGTTGGAGCATACTCTGCTGCGAGTGCTTTTGCAAAACCTTCTATGGCGCCTTTGGCTGCTGCGACACTTGTATGAAAAGGCATTCCTTTTCCTACTGCGACGGTCGAGAAAAAAACGACGCTGCTTCCTGCTTCTTTAGTAAGCAATGGCAATACTGCTCTGGTAACCTTGAGCATGGCAAAAAAGTTTATCGCCATATCTTCTTCAAAATGCTCTTGCTTTAACATCTTAAACGGCTTCAAGTTGATGCTTCCTGGACAATATACGAAGCCGTTTAGCACCTCTGGCAGTGCGCTAATATCGAGCTCGTCTGTAAGAGCATCAAATGGTATATGCGTTACGCTGTCAGGCAAATTTTCGTTTTCTCTAGATGCGACGTAAACATTGTTGCCAGTGGCTATTTGGTTGACAATTTCGTTGCCTATTCCGTGGCTTCCGCCTATGAGTAATATGTTTTTAGACATGTTTTTTATTTAAAAAATTATGGTTTTTGATATGTGCCGAATTTGTTAATGAGTGCGCTTTCGCGAAAGCGAAATATTTCTTCCAACTTTTTTTTAACCAGCAGACTGTGAGCTATTTTACCCAACGGGCCTAAAGGCAACCTGTAGTGAATGACGTCTTCCATGAGTGTGCCACCAGGAATCTCAGTTACAAAATGTTTGTGATGCCAGGTGGTATACGGGCCATACATTTGCTCGTCTACAAAATATTCTTTCTCCTTAACCTGGGTAATATGTGTCACCCAGTTTGTACGGAAAAAGGGTAGTGGCTTCACGCTGTATTCAATAAGTTGTCCTGCATACATGCCTCGCTCGGTGCCGTAAAGAACGGTCATATCCATTTCGGGAGGCGTGAGTAATTTTAGGTTTCTAGCGTCGGTAAGGAATTGCCAGGCCTCGTCTAGAGAAATAGGGAGCTCCTGTTTAGAAGAAAATTGGTATAGTTTCAAAGCTACTTGTTTAAACAATCAAAGATAATGTTTAAACAAAACAGATTTTTAAAAAGCTTTGTTAAATGATACTTTAAAATGTGTCGTCCCGCAATTCACCGTTTGAGTACCTAGGGCCTATAGCGATTTTAACACCAATATTAAAAATGAAATTGCTAGGGTTTACAGCGACATTTTCTGGAAAAGAAAGATAATTGTACGGCTCGCCAAATGCCGTGGTAAATGTAGGAGCAGCGTAAACCTGAACACTACGGCGGAAATAGTAATTAAATCGTACCGTTACCTCGCCATATAAAGAACGACGGGAAGAGTTTGCTCTATCCAATTCTAACGGATAAAGGATGTCGCCGACAGCATTTGCATAACGCTCATCTAGAGGTGCGTTGAGAAACAGTATTCCCAACCTAGGTGCGATATCTACTTGAAACCTATTGTTTGTGTAACTATAAACAGGTCCTAGAGCTATGCTTGTGTGCTCATATGTGGTATTTGAACCTTCAAAAACAACATTTGCATTTCGGGCAATGGATTGATTAGACTGGTGACGTAGGGCAATACTCGTTCCCCAGTTTTTATTATTATATTTTTCATAGGTCAGTCCTATACTAAGTCCTGAACCAGCAAAATCATTAAAATCACCCAGCGGCTGCGCAACACCTAAGTCTACTGCGAGATTATGTTTGGGGATTTCCCGTAAATGAACAGCATCAATATATGTGGAGTCTTGTTGTGCAACTGCAATTACGGTTAAAAACATTAATAGGTAACATATATTTTTCATAGCGTATCAAAAATACTAAAGTTAGTGGTTTTAATACTTCTTTATGGAATGATTATGATACCTTTGGTGTGAACCGTTGTGTTAATAATGTAACTTTGAGTATAACTAAAAATTTATATTATGAGCGATTTAGAAACAAACGGAAAACTAGACCAAGCTAAAGGAAAAGTAAAAGAAGCGGCGGGCAAATTGTTTAACGACAAATCAACTGAAGCCGAAGGAAAACTAGACCAAGCTAAAGGTTCTGTAAAGGAAAAAGCAGGCGAAGCTGCAAGAAATATTAAAAATGCCCTAGACAAGGACAAAAAATAAGAACAATGGAAAAATTGACCGAAGCACAGATTGAAAAACATTTAGAAAAAATTGAAGGTTGGGACTATTATGATGATGCCATTCACACGACATTTGAGTTTGAAAACTTCATGGACTGTTTTTCAGTTATGACTCGCATAGCGATGGAGGCTGAAAAGATGGAACATCACCCAGACTGGCACAATACGTACAGCACCCTGGAAATTACACTATCTACACATGACGTGAACGGTCTAACCGAAAAAGATTTTAAACTTGCCGCAGCCATCGAGCACATCGTGGGCGACGAGTAGTATCATCTTTATATTGTATTATTGTAGCTGCCGTGAACACGGCAGCTATTTTTATGCGATTCATTTATATTTTTTTCTTCTCAATATCATGCAGTGTTGTAGCACAACGTTACAAAACAGCTAGTAGTTACTTACAATTTGTAGACAATCAAAATGCTAGTGTTGTATCGCAAACTTGGGATTATATGTTCATTTATACGAATGAACCGACTTCACAACAAGCTAAGGGCAAACTCAAGGTATTAGAAAATAGTTTACTTAAATCACTACGCAATATAGAAAAAGACAATCCTTTTGATCAAGCGTTGCAACAAGATGCACTAAAATATCTCCAAGGAAATCTGGCAATTGTACAACAGGATTACAGCGAGTTATTTAAACATAATTCAAACAAGGACACTTCTAACACTGACCGTGGTAACATTTTTACAGCTATACGTAAGAGCATGCTCAAATTACGTACAGATTATGACGCTGCGATTAGAAATTATGCAGATAGACACCAACTTACTGTAAGCGCAAACAATAGTTATGTTGCAAAGAAAATGGAACAAACCATTGCGCTATATGATAATTACCATCAGCTACAATCGTTGTTTCGTAAACTTCATGACGCAGATAGAGCCTTATGGGAAAACCTTACGGAAATTGAGATTAGCGCCTTTCACGTAAAAGAACGGTCACTAAGAACTATCATTGCTGAAAACAATAAAGCTCTTGAAAATTATTTGGGATTTAACAATGACACATCTCTTGCAATTGCATTTAAAACTTCGCAGGATACCTTACTGCAAACATTAGACAATAATCTGGCAGATATAAAAGCTGTGTTGAAAACGGAGTCTAGTGAAAATATGGTTTTAAAACCAGAACAAATCGATGCTTTTAATACTGCGAAAACAAAACTAAACATCGAGAGGCAAGAAGCATTTAATAGTTATAAAGCAGCAGGTCGCGAGTTCTTACAAAAGCATATCAATAGCTTTTAAATGAAAATAACTCATTCCTCTTCTTCATCAATTTTAGGAAGATTGTGAATCAAATCTTCTAAAGGCACTTCTTTTTCAATGATGCCCACATGTATAAACTCGCCTAGAATAATATCTACCGTTTCACTCCATAACTGGTCATCACTAAAATTTGTGCGCATAAGCCACTGCTGTACGTCGCCTACTTGTAAATCATAATGCGCTGCAATAGTCGTATCTATACAAGGTATTTCTTTAAAATCTGCGGTGTATGTATTTATGATATACAGCATTTTAGCAAGTGCCTCTTCTTTTTCTTTAATAGCGGTAGTTGTAGCTGCAATAACAAAACTAGGCCATGGTGTTGCTATAGTTTCTAAACGCTTAAAAATTCCTTGGTCTACAATAGGCTGGGTCATGTAACGTTCCCATAAAAAAACTTGAGCTTTATTTTCTTGTAATGCTTCAACAGCGCCATCAAGGGTATTTACTAGCTCAAATTTCATAGCACTAGGTTCCCAACCATGGCGTTTTGCAAGCAAATAGCTCATAAGGTGTGAACCACTTCCATATCTACTTATAGCAACGGTTGCTCCATTAAGTTCAGATAATTTTGATACGGTGAGTTGGCCTGGAATGTGTACACCCCATAGTAGCGGCGATTGCACATATACTTGTAAAATACGAGATTCATTTCCAGCAATAATATCCTTAACGATGCCATCAGTTAAAATACAAGCAACATCTATTTCCTTGCTGCGCAGCATTTTACTCATGCGTCCTGTACCTTCGGGTACATCTTGCCATTCTAGATTGATTCCTGCCTTTTCAAAAGCGCCGTCTTCAAGGGCAAGGTGCCATGGTAAGTTAAAATGTTCTGGTACGCCGCCTATTTTAATGGTAATCATATACTTAAATGAGTATGCTTGTAATGGAAATTCTTAAAAGAATTGTAAATATAGCTGTTAAAGACATGCAGTGCTATGAGCAGTTTATAATTTTACGTTAAAAACTAGCCAGAACTTCGAGTGTTTTTTCAATAAGCGCCGCAACTGTTTTATCTGGATGAGCAGCAAATTCTCCCGTTGCTCTATTTGCAAGAATGGCATTTAGCGATATCGCTCTATGACCCAGCAATGACGCCATTGCATAGATGCCAGCGGTTTCCATTTCTAAGTTAGTGATTTTCTCTCCATTAAAATCAAACTCCATAAGCTTTGATTGTAAATCTACTTGAGATGGAGTGAGTCGTATACTGCGACTTTGAGGTCCGTAAAATCCAACATTAGTCACTGTGTTTCCCTGTAAAAAACCTGCGTTTACAAATGGCTCAGCGAGGTTGTGGTTGCATGAGATGGTATAAGGACGAGAGAAGTTTGCTGGCAGTGCTGCTTGTTTTGAGAACGCTTTCGCGAAAGCGGAATCCTCAACAACATTTTTATACCAATGAGCTAGTGAGTCTAAACCTATACCGCGTTTTGATAGTAACAAACTATTAATAGGAGTAGTTGACTGAATGGAACCTGAAGTGCCTATGCGCACGATGTCCAGAGAGGTAAGCTTAGATTTTATTTCTCGCGTTTCTAAATCTACATTTACCAGCGCGTCCAGCTCATTAAATACAATATCAATATTATCAGTTCCTATTCCTGTAGAAATAACGGTCATGCGCTTGCCTCTGTAGTATCCTGTATGCGCGTGGAACTCACGCTTTCCTACTTTATGTTCTATGGTATCAAAAAATGCGGAGACTGCGGGAACCCGTTCTGGGTCTCCTACTGTAATAACGGTATGCGCGAGTTGTTCTGGTTTTAGGTTAAGGTGATAAATACTGCCGTCGGCATTGAGGATAAGTTCAGATGGTGCTATGGGCATATTAAAAGGACATTGCGATTACAGAGATTTCTACGTTAACGTATTTAGGTAGGTTTGCAACCTCTACGGTTTCACGTGCAGGAGCCGTTTCTTCACTAAAATAGCTTCCGTAAACTGCGTTAACTCGCGCGAAATTTTCCATGCTCGATAGGAAAATTGTGGTTTTGATTACATTTTCAAAATTCATATTTACCTGCTCCAATAGGCTTTTGAGATGTCTCATGACGAGATGGGTTTCCTGTTCTAAGTCTTCAATGTTGAGCTCGCCCGTTGTCGGGTCTATGGCTATTTGGCCGCTTGTATATAAGGTTTTTTGAGTTGGGAGCTCTACGAGAACTGCCTGATTGTATGGTCCTATAGGATTAGGAGCTTTAGCGGTATAAATTATCTTCTTCATATTTCAAAAATAACTCCTAGCAATCGTAATTGCATATAAATAGACAAAAAAAGGTTCTGTTTGAAATGGATTTTGAGATGATAGCGCTTTTTAACCTACGGTTTTACTAAACATAGTTTTTTTTAGGGTTAACGATGAATTGAAAACTGCCGTAATAGCTGTCTTAATCTTTTTTTCAAGGAGAAGAAATGCTTGGTATTATTTGTTGAGTTCTAAAAAGTTATTAACGATAACGTTGTAAATTTCGCTAAATCTTAAATATTGATTATTTGTAGGTTAAGATTCCTAATTCTTTAATAGCTTAGCGTAGTTTTTATCAAAAACACAATGAAAAGCAAAATAAAGAAAATAGGAGTAATGACATCTGGTGGTGATTCACCAGGTATGAATGCAGCCATACGCTCGGTTGTACGCGCTTGTGCATTTTACGAGATAGAGTGCTTGGGTATTTACAGAGGTTACGAAGGTCTTATAGAAGGCGACTTTAAGGAAATGACAGCCCGTAGTGTTAAGGGCATCATCAA
This sequence comes from Nonlabens sp., assembly GCA_030731685.1. Classification (GTDB taxonomy): domain Bacteria; phylum Bacteroidota; class Bacteroidia; order Flavobacteriales; family Flavobacteriaceae; genus Nonlabens. The sequence goes on along the minus strand of JANQTO010000209.1, from coordinate 8,668 downwards.
TAAAGGAGGTACGATTTTAAAAAGCGCGCGTTCCAAGGAATTTAGAACAGTCGAAGGTCGAAAGAAAGCTCACGAGCAAGCAACAGCTGCTGGTATGGACGCCCTTGTAGTAATAGGAGGTGACGGTAGTTTTACTGGAGCGATGATTTTCAGCGAGGAATTTGGTTTTCCAGTTATGGGAATTCCTGGTACCATAGATAATGACATATTTGGTACATCTTCAACTTTAGGGTTTGATACGGCACTAAATACAGTTGTAGAGTGTATAGATAAAATAAGAGACACAGCCAGTTCCCACAATAGATTATTTTTTGTAGAGGTAATGGGACGCGACGTAGGACATATTGCTCTTAATGCAGGAGTAGGTGCAGGAGCTGAGGAAATTCTTATTCCAGAAGAAAACCTAGGCAAGGAAAGACTCGTTGAAAGTTTGAAACGCAGCCGTCAGTCAGGAAAATCATCGAGTATCGTTGTAGTTGCTGAAGGTGATAAAACAGGAGACAGTGTTTTCGATTTGAAGGACTACGTAGAGCAAACCTTGCCAGAGTATGAGGTTCGTGTTTCCGTATTGGGACATATGCAGCGCGGCGGTTCACCATCTTGTTATGATCGGGTACTCGCTAGCCGTATGGGTGTAAAGGCTGTAGAAAGCCTTTTAGAAGGAAAAAGTAATTTTATGGTAGGTATAAGGGACAATGCCATGCAATTATGTCCACTGGACCAAGCTGTTAAAGGAAAATCCAAAATAGACATGGATTTATTACGTGTAAGTGATATCATGACTACTTAGAATAATAGAATAGAAAATTTTTAATAATAATTAAATCAATAATAATGAGTAAGAAATTAAGATTAGGTATCAATGGATTCGGGCGTATAGGCCGTATCGTTTTTAGAGCAACCTTGAAAAGAGAAAATGTAGAAGTCGTAGCGATTAATGACTTGGTAGATATTGAACAATTAGCATACTTACTAGAATACGACTCTGTTCACGGTCGTTATGGTGGTACTATTGAGATTAAAGATGGTAATCTTATCATAGATGGTGTTACCGTACGTGTTACTAGTGAGCGTGACCCTAAAAACTTGAAATGGGATGAAGCAGGTGTAGATGTGGTTGCAGATTGTACTGGAATATTTACAGACTTAGATACTGCACAAGCGCATATAGACGCTGGAGCGAAGAAAGTTGTAATATCTGCACCATCTAAAACTGCTCCTATGTTTGTAATGGGTGTAAACGATAATGAATTAACAGCAGCTCACAACATCGTTTCTAACGCATCTTGTACTACAAACTGTTTAGCTCCTATGGCAAAGATTCTTAATGATACGTTTGGTATTGAAGAGGCACTAATGACTACAGTTCATGCGACTACAGCTACGCAAACTACCGTAGATGGACCTAGCAAGAAGGATTTCCGTGGTGGACGTAGTGCATTAGTAAACATTATTCCTTCTTCAACCGGAGCAGCGGTTGCAGTTACAAAAGTAATTCCAGCTCTTAAAGGAAAACTTACCGGTATGGCGTTTCGTGTCCCTACCATTGATGTTTCTGTTGTAGACCTTACTGTTAAGCTTTCTAAAGAAACAAGTCTAGAGGAGATTCATGCTGCGTTTAAAAAAGCGTCTGAAGGTGACTATAAAGGAATCGTTGGGTATACAGATGAGCCAGTTGTATCTCAAGACTTTGTAAGCGATGATCGCACCAGTATTTATGATGCAGATGCAGCGATACAATTAAATGCTACATTCTTCAAATTAGTAAGTTGGTATGATAATGAGTTTGGATATTCTAACAAACTCGTAGATTTAGCTGAAAAAGTTCACGCACTTTAATTCCATATTTTAAGGCTGTCTGGTGTAAACCTGACAGCCTTTTCATTTTAAATCATCCTTATGATATTAATTACCGATAGTGGTTCCACTAAATGTGACTGGATTGCGCTTGATAACAACGGTGTTGAGCTTTTTAAAACGCGCACAAAAGGTTTGAACCCTGCAATCTTGCAACCCGAAGAGTTGCTGGACAGAATAAAGGAGAATGCAGAGTTATTGGAACATCGCGAAAAAGTGGACACAATCCATTTTTATGGTGCAGGTTGTGGTACTGAAAAGCCAAGACTAGCCCTAGAAAACCAACTGAAAGAATACTTTAACACTCAAAACGTGGTGGTAAAAGAAGATACTGCTGCAGCCGTGTATGCTACCGTTGGAGACAAAAAAGGTATTGTTTGTATTTTGGGTACAGGTTCTAACTGTTGTTATTCTGATGGTGAAAACATAGACCAGCGTGTCGTCTCATTGGGCTATATGCTTATGGACGAGGCTAGCGGCAACTGGTATGGTAAAGAGCTGCTCAGAGATTATTATTTTGGTAACATGCCTGAGGATTTGAGATTACAGTTTGCAGCTGACTACAACGTAGATGCAGATTTCATAAAAGCAAATTTGTATAAGTCGTCCAACCCAAACGCTTATCTCGCGACGCATGCCGAATTTATTTTTAAGAACCTGGAAGAAGGCTATATCAAAAAGTTACTACGTCGTGGATTGCGAAAGTTTTCTAGACACATGATTATGCAATTTCAAGAAGAGATGAAATTTTGTAAAGTTCATTTTGTCGGTAGTATAGCACATTTTGCATCTAGACGCATTCACCAAGTTGCAGAAGAATTTGATTATGAAGTAGGTAAAATTATTAGAAGACCCATAGATGGCCTAGTAGAATATCACCGAGCCAAATTAAAGGCACTATAAATAAACAATAAACCCGATGCAGCGCATCGGGTTTATTATTTGCCATTTGTTGCTTGAGCTTTTTTCAATAGAAAGACACAGATTTGATGTCGAGTCTAAAGTCACCTACTATTTTCTTAGCAACATGGAAATTGAATCTTTTCACATTTGAAAATGATTCGATAGCCGCTTTGTCCGAAATTATTTTGTTGAGCTGTACCGTATGAAAATTTGAAAAAGGAATTTTAAACGTAATCCATTCATTGGCAACAGGCTGCATAATGAATGATGCCTTTGCATCTTGCCACGCTAGGTTGTATTCAATCTCAAAAGCATATGGTCGCCCATCTGTTCTTAATGTTAATTCAACACCAGAATAGGAGCTTAAATCCTTAGGAACTAAATTGGAACGTAAGCTCGCCCATGATGCGTGCGATATTGCGGTGATAACACCTTGAAAAGAAATATGGTCTTCCTTCTGGTATATGCTTGCTGTTGATGTTCCACCTACTACACTGTCAGTATAGGGTTTCCACTCGTATACTATTTCCGTATCATTGAATACAATTGTATTATTACTCATTAATGTTGTTTGCACAATATGTGTTTTTTAAGCCATAAATTAAACAAATATGATGCCGAACAAATTATGAGTTACCTCTTTAACACATTAATTAACATAGTAGTTGCGTTGCTAGCGTTGAGAAATGGTTATAATCTCACCATCTTTTATGAAAACAAAATAAATCAACCTATTTGAGCTTAGTGTGATTTGAAATAAAAACGTAGAACCTTTTAACTTTCTATAATCCTGATTATTCACTATCCATTGAGGGAAGCCACCCACCAAGTCACTAACTGCGGTATCGGTCAGTTTAGCTTTAGCCATTTTGTAAAGTGTCCATGGATTTTCTGGAGCGATAGCAACCAGCTTTTTATGAATAATTAAATCTCTATGAATCACCTCTTCCCATATGGGTAAGCTCGATATTTCATGGTAAACCCAACTTTTATTTTGAAGAAGGCCGGTCTCAGTGGCTTTTAATAAGGTTACTTTTTGATTTGGCAAAAGAACATCTGCATAAAAATTAGAATCATCTTTTTCGAGCTTTTCCTCTAGCACAAATAAATTCACGTCATGCGTTGGCGTTTTAATAACGCCGTAAAAAGGTAATTTTGTCTTTTTGCTATTTAACGGCCATTCTCTCAACGAGCTGTATGGTTCGGTTTGATTGAGATTTTGAGTTGATGTAATGGATTTTGCGGGTACTTTTAAGGACTTTAAAAGTACCATAGCTTGGTCCACTTGTTGAGCTGTTATCGTGTTTTTTTCGCTTTTACTGCGCATGAGTGCTTCAAATCGCTGGATACTTTTACCAAATATTTTTTCTAAGTATGCAAACATGCTAGTTTGGTTTTAAGAAGTTGGAGACAATAATTCTAAAATATCGATTGCTGCTTCGCTTATTTTAGTTCCTGGACCAAATACAGCAGCTACACCAGCATCAAATAAAAACTGGTAATCCTTTCTAGGAATCACACCACCTACAACAATCATAATATCCTCGCGCCCATATTTTTTAAGTTCTTCCATGACTTGTGGAACCAGTGTTTTGTGTCCTGCTGCTAGCGAAGAGACTCCCAAAACATGCACATCGTTTTCTACAGCTTGTTTTGCGGCTTCGGCAGGAGTTTGAAAAAGTGGGCCTATATCCACGTCAAAACCTACGTCAGCGTAACCTGTTGCTACTACTTTTGCGCCACGGTCGTGACCGTCCTGACCCATTTTTGCAATCATGATGCGTGGTCTGCGACCTTCTTTTTGCGCAAAAAGGTTTGCTAGTTGTTGCGCTTTCGCGAAAGCGGAATCATTCATAATCTCTTTTTTATAAACCCCTTGAACGCTTTTAATGGTTGCCTTATAGCGGCCGTAAACGCTTTCTAAAGCATCTGAAATTTCACCCAAAGTAGCGCGCTCTTGTGCTGCTTCAACGGCAAGCTCTAACAAATTCCCGTTTTTATCTTGAGCGCAACGGGTCAGTTTTGCAAGTGCCTGCTCAACTTTTTCCTTGTTTCTAGTTGCTTTAATTTCTTTTAGGCGCGTGACCTGCTCGACACGCACCGCTGCATTATCCACTTCTAGGGTATCTATCATGTCCTCGTCTGGACTTGGGTATTTATTTACGCCCACGATAACATCTGTGCCGCCATCTATACGTGCCTGTTTTTTTGCGGCTGCTTCTTCTATGCGCATTTTTGGAATACCAGCCTCTATAGCTTTGGTCATGCCGCCTAGTTCCTCTACTTCCCGTATAAGTTCCCAGGCTTTGTTTGCAATCTCGTCAGTAAGTGATTCTACATAATAGGAACCTGCCCACGGGTCCACGGTTTTGGTAATTCCTGTTTCAGCTTGTAAGAAAAGCTGCGTATTTCTTGCGATGCGTGCGCTAAAATCTGTTGGTAAAGCGATTGCCTCGTCGAGTGCATTTGTATGCAGGCTTTGCGTACCGCCGAATGCTGCTGCTGCCGCTTCAATAGTCGTGCGCGCCACATTGTTAAACGGGTCTTGCTCTGTAAGCGACCAGCCACTTGTTTGACAGTGTGTGCGTAGTGCAAGTGATTTCTCGTCTTTTGGGTTGAATTGTTTTATGAGTTTAGCCCAGAGCATACGTGCTGCGCGCATTTTGGCAATTTCCATAAAGTGATTCATTCCTATAGCCCAGAAAAACGAAAGTCTCGGTGCAAACTCGTCTATATTCATGCCGGCCGCTAAGCCTTTACGAACGTATTCCAAGCCATCGGCTAGGGTATAGGCAAGTTCTATGTCACTAGTAGCCCCAGCTTCGTACATGTGGTAACCCGATATGGAGATGGAGTTGAATTTAGGCATGTGCTTGCTGGTGTATTCAAAAATATCAGAGATAATTTGCATACTAGGTTGCGGCGGATAGATATACGTATTCCTAACCATAAATTCCTTAAGAATATCGTTTTGAATCGTTCCACTTAAATCTTTAATAGAGACTCCTTGTTCCATTGCAGCAACGATGTAAAATGCCATAATGGGCAGCACTGCACCGTTCATGGTCATGGAAACACTCATCTCGTTTAACGGAATTCCGTCAAAAAGCACTTTCATATCCTCAACGCTGTCTATGGCAACACCAGCTTTTCCTACATCGCCCACAACACGCTCGTGGTCACTGTCATAACCGCGGTGTGTTGCCAGGTCAAAGGCTACTGACAGTCCTTTCTGACCAGCAGCTAGATTGCGTCTGTAAAAAGCGTTTGACTCCGTAGCGCTAGAAAAACCTGCATACTGGCGTACCGTCCATGGCCGGCGCACATACATGGTCGAGTAGGGACCACGGAGGTTGGGAGCGATGCCAGCTGCAAAATCTAGGTGTTCTAGTTTTGCAATGTCTTCTTTTGAATATTGTTTTTTAAGCGATATACCCTCGGCAGTCTCGTATAGAGTTGTGTTAGAATTTGCTTCACTTGCAAAATTGTAGTCGGCCGTTAAATTGCTTAGGTCTTTTCTACTCATGATTGTTGCGATTTTTCAATAGTCTCGGCAAGCCTACTAGCCACAATAGGTTGTATCAACGTTTTACGCGGGTTTGCTTTTACAAAAGGAAACAGTTCATATTCTTTTTGTAATGGTTGTTCTGCATTTGAATATTTATTCACGCCCACCATCACGTTTTTACCAGATTGTAAGTCGGTAAGCTGTTGCGCTGCACTTTCTTTGATTTTACGTTGTATGGTGCCGTCAAAAAGTGATTGTACAAAACCACCTGCTTTTTCTATGGTCTTGAAAAGCTCTATTGATTTTTCGGTTAGCTGTTTTGTAAGCGCGTCTATGTAATAAGAACCTTCGGCAGCATTATTTACCTTATCGAGGTAAGCCTCATCTTTTAAAATGCGCAACTGGTTACGTGCGATTCGGTCGCTGAATTCATTTTCCTTATTAAAAAACGAATCGTATGGCAGGTTATAAACCGTGTCTGCTCCACCTAAAACTGCACTCATACATTCTGTTGTGCTGCGCAAGAGATTAACGTTGTAGTCTAGCAATGATTTATTGCGCAGGCTAGGGCTAGCGGTTATATAGCAAGAAAGTTCCAAACCGTATGCTGCTCCCAGCGTTTTAGTAATTACTCGATAAGCTCTGTATTTTGCCAGCTCCATGAAATAATTAGGGCCTATGGTGGTGTCTATGTTGATTCTTTTTTCCGCTTTCGTACCTCGACCTTGCTCGGCATGAACTTCTTCGTCGTTGCTCTCCTTGAAAGCGTTATAAATACCATCGTTATGCTCCTTATTAAGGTCGCAATAACGGTTCAAATATTCATTAAGGTGTGCAGCGTAGTAAGCTAATTCCTGAGTTGCCGTAGCGCCAGCTTGTTGATACAGACTCGTGTTTATGGTAAACTGAGAGAAATAACCTTTGAATGATTCGATAAAGGTCTCATATTCCACATAATCCTTTTTACCATCTAAAAACCAGTTACCGTCACTGGCTAGCTGATTGATGATATCTAAGTGAATATGAGCTTTTGGATTAATTTCATGGATTTGTTTTAGGTAATCCATGTCCATAAATTGTGGATGGATTTGCACGCCATGTTCAGGTACATCTTTTAGTAGTGTCGCTGGGTCTATATCTTTATGGGGAATAATGATAAGAACACCTTCACTACCACGAGCCAGTGCGTCCAGTGCTTTTTTGTTTGCAGCAACGGCATTTGCGGCATAGATACGTTGTGATATGTACCAGGTGTTCGTGGCTCGTGCTGGTATTGCTAGTGTTTGCGTGCTATCTCGATGATAAAACGGCTTAATATCAATGCCTTCTCGGGTTGCTGTAACGAGTGTATCTTGATAGCTTGCACCCTTAAGGTCGTACTGAATTTTTTGCTTAAATGCCGCTTCAGAAACTGGACTGAATTCTTTAAAAAGTTTTTCTCGCATGTTTTGTAATAAAGACAGGTCTGCCATTACCACAAAAATAAGTTATTAAGGCTAGTATGTGATAACGCTTTACCCATATTAATGGTGATTCACCGTATTGTAATGTTTTTTAGATCATTTAAGTTTTATTTTATATGGGAAGTTTCTA
>JANQTO010000209.1:373-797 GCA_030731685.1 Nonlabens sp. | reverse complement strand
AGATAAAAAAAAAGAGCATTGTTCTGTTTCATAGTAACTTCGTACGTTTAAAAAATGAGAATTATGTATCGTACATTATTTGTACTTTCTTTACTAGCGTTTTTTCAATTAAACGCACAAGTTGGCATCAATACAGACACACCTGATGGTAGTGCTATTTTAGATATAAGTAGTGTTGACAAGGGTATGTTGCCGCCACGATTAACCCAAGCTCAAATGAACGCTATTGTGCTTCCTGCATCTGGTTTAACAGTCTATAATATAAATTTAGACTGTTTATCAGTTAATTATGGCACACCACATCATCCTGAATGGATTTGTTTAGAACGTAAAGCTAATGCCACTTTACCAGCTTATTCAATTAGTTCAAATGAGCTCAGAATACTAACTACCCAGAATTATCGAACTTGGACAAATATTCCTG
>JANQTO010000209.1:0-363 GCA_030731685.1 Nonlabens sp. | reverse complement strand
TGCGAGATGTGTATAAGAGACAGCACTAGATGAACCTACTCAGGTTAAATTTGATTGGATTTTGTTTCCTGGACAGGCAAACGCATCGACTTCTAATGGTTATGCCCAAATGTTTACAGCTATTAATATTAATAATGTTAGAGACGAAAACTCTGTCGGTTATATGCCATTTATACATGCACCTGGTGCAAACGCATCTTATTTACTCAACCAATCTTCTTTTTTCTTCGTAAAGAATTTGCCAGCTGGCACTTATGTAATAAATGTACAACTATACCTGTCGTTTATGCAGGGTTCCACTGCAGATGTGCGTGTAGGGCCTAGAATTGATTATTGGACAGGCGCGACAGGAATGAGTTCAAA
>JANQTO010000208.1 GCA_030731685.1 Nonlabens sp. | reverse complement strand
CCATGCAACGAGGTATAGATGGTAAAATTTACCGTGCGATTTCCGACACTTATGATCAAGGGAGACCATTCCTTGCAGTAATAAATAATCCAAACACGCCGGGACTGGGTTGTAATTACGTACATGACGCTATTCCACTTGCTGGACGAACTTCCACACAAGGATTGCCGCCATTTATTCAAAGTTACTTTGCCCTAATTGAAGCAGAGAATCTTTGTTTAGGTGACGCTACAGACTTTACTTTTCAAACAGATACACCACCTACATCAATAGCCTGGGATTTTGGTGACGGCACGACTTCCTCCTTGGAAAACCCACAGCACGTTTACGCAGCTACTGGTATTTACAATGTGGTTCTTGTACTCGACTATAACGGTTCGATTAGAACATACAGGAAAAATATTGAAATTTTTGATGTGCCAGTTGCAAACCCTGTAACTGACCTTGTTGCTTGTGATACTGATTTTGATGGTCGAGAACAGTTTGATTTTGCCTCAACCGTGGACCCTGAAATTTTAGGTGTGCAAGATGCATCTACATTTACAGTGTCCTACTTCCCTACTATGGCCGATGCAAATGCTAATACCAATCCAATTACAGGAACTTATTCTCAAAACATAGGTGTTCAAACTATCTATGCCAGTATTAAAAATAGAAATAATGCAGAATGTGCCGCGATTACATCGTTCAACGTAAGTGTGTTTGAACAACCTGTTGCAAATGCTGTGAGCAATCTAGAACAGTGCGACGATAATTTTGACGGTATTGAAACATTCAATCTTGGCTCACAGTCCAGCACTATTCTGGGTATGCAAAACGGTTCATCCTTTACTATATCATATCACGGAAACGCTAATGACGCAAGCACAGGAATCAATCCATTACCGACGTCTTACAGAAACACATCGCCGTTTAGACAGACTATTTACGTAAGAGTAGTTAACAATGCCAGTGCAAGTTGCGTAGATGCAGTAACAACATTTGACCTCATTGTAAACCCTAAACCAGTTGCTAACAATACGAGTGCATTTCAATGCGATGAAGACGGGACATTAGACAGCCGTACTATATTTAATTTATCGGAGTTTGATAATACCGTAAGCAATAGTGCTGCAGGCGTTAGCGTTACTTATCACGCAAATCAGGCAAATGCAAATAGCAATACAGCACCACTTGACAATACAAACTATAGCAATACAACTCCATTACAAATCGTTTATGCAAGAATTACAGACGATACAACTGGTTGTTTTAATACTTCGCAAGTAACGCTATCTGTAAGTGCAAGCGACGCACAAGACACAACATTAGAACTTTGCGATAACGATGGTATTCAAGACGGATTTATAGAGTTCGATTTAAGTCAAGCAAGTAGCAGCGTACTTGTAAGTGCTCCTGCCAATGTTACTGTAAATTATTATGCGACACTAACAGATGCTCTTACCGAGCAAAACACACTACCACTTGCCTACACAAACACTACAGCAAACAGACAAATCATTTATGCTCGTGCCGAATCTCCAGACGGTAACTGTTTCGGTATAAGTGAAGTAACACTAATTGTCAACCCATTACCTGTAGTAGAACCTCGTGAGATTGTAGACTATTGTGGAAACGACCCACAACCGCTGGTTATAGACGCAGGTGCACTTAATGGAAGTATTGCTAGTTTCTCCTATTTATGGAATACAGGAGCGACCACATACAGTATACAAACCGCAACGGCTGGTGATTATACCGTAGATGTAACAAACAGCAACGGTTGTACTTCTCGCCGCATAGTTACCGTAATTATAAGCCAACCCGCTACCATAACGGGCATATCGGTTATAAATGCAGGGTCGGGAGCTACGGGTAGCGCTACTATCAATATAACTGGAAACAGCCAGTACGAGTTTAGAATTAATAGAGACGACGCATACCAGGACAGTAACTTTTTTGACAATCTTGCACCAGGTTTTTATACCGCATTTGTGAGAGACAGAAACGGTTGTGGAACTACACGACAGGATTTTAGTATCGTGGGCTATCCCCGATTTTTCACTCCTAACAACGACGGTTTTAATGACTTTTGGCAACTTCTAGGAGTTTCGGTAGTATTCGAACCTAATGCAGATATTTTTATTTTTGATAGGTTCGGTAAGCTTCTCAAGCAAATTTCACCAGAGGGACCAGGATGGGATGGCACGTATAACGGTGCTCCACTACCTTCTAGCGACTACTGGTTTAAAGCGACTTTACTGGACGGCACGACGTTTTCAGGGCACTTCAGTTTGAAAAGATAAAACTGTAATGCCTATATTTACCTTTAGGCTATGAAAGTTTTATACACACTACTTCTTTTGTTTTGTTTCGCTTTCGCGAAAGCGCAATTACAATCATCTCACTGGTATTTTGGAATTAATGCTGGCATAGACTTTAATAGTGGTGTCGCAGTGCCTGATGATTTAGGACAGCTATTTACTGGTGAAGGCTGTGCTACTATTTCTGACAGTAACGGAAACCTTCTTTTCTATACTGATGGAACTGTCGTTTACGACCGAAACCACACGCTCATGCCCAACGGCACCGGACTTAAAGGAAACTCCTCAAGCACCAGCAGTGCCATAATTGTACCACTTCCGGGAAATACAGACAGGTACTACGTGTTTACTGTAAATACCAATGATAGTTTTTACCGCGATGCTGAAGGTCTCTACTTTTCAGTAGTAGACTTGAGCCTTAATGGTGGAACTGGTGATGTAGACCCTACACAAAAAAATATAAATCTGCTGCCTTTAACTTCTGAAAAACTAACTGCAATTTCTAATGCCAGTGGTAATGGATTCTGGATGCTTACGCAGTTTGAAAATAGGTTCTATGCATACGCAATTACATCGTCTGGACTAAATGTATCTCCTGTGATATCTACAGCTGCACCGTTTATTGAACTGGTAAATACTAATATCTCTAACGTAGACGTGGTTAACATGCGTGGGTACATGAAGCTGAACGCTCGTGGTGATAAACTAATAGCCGCCCATTTTAGTAATAATACTCTATCAGACTTTAATGGAATAACCAGTGTCAATTTTGCGAGGAGTACAGCATATTCTCAAGGTGGTGAGTTGTACCTCTATGATTTTGACAATGCTACAGGCGCAGTAAGCAACCCGCTACCATTAATGACTAAAGCCGATGGAGGCTCCTTTTACGGTGTGGAATTTTCAGGTAACGGCCGTTACATATATGCTGAAATCGACTATTACAGACCATCCATGACACAGGTCATCGATTTGAATTTTGGCGAGATAGCTCAATGGGATCTTACGGCATCAAATATCGCGGCATCTAAAACTACTGTCTATCAAGACTCATTCACTCCTTTTAGAGGTGCATTACAGTTGGGTCTGGATAATAAAATTTACCATTCAAGGTTGAACCAAGCGTTTTTGAGCGTTATTAACAGTCCAAATAATGGCGGTATTCTTGCGGATTACACTTTCAATAGTTTTGCGCTTTCGCAAAATAAATTTGCGCAATACGGTTTACCTATTTTCGTACAATCGTTCTTTTTAGATGGAGAAATCATAACCGCAGACCATTGTTTTGGCGAAGATGGATTTTTTGAAATCGCCACCGCGGCAACAATAGATACCATAAATTGGGATTTTGGAGACCCCAATAGCGGCAACAGTAATAATTCAACTGCTGAACAACCACTACACAGATTTTCAGCACCTGGAACATACACCGTCTCAGCCACGGTAAGCACCCTGGTGAACTCCTTTACAGTAACAGCACAAGTTGTTGTATTTGAAAATCCTATAGTAAACAATTTCCCGATACTGTTGGAACAATGTCAGGATAAATTCAATGAAACATCTTTTGACTTATCTCAAATACCAAACATGGTAAGTGACACACCTGGACACAACGTTTCTATTCATGAACTCGAGGAAGATGCGTTAAACAACGTGAATCCTATAGAATTATCATTGCCTTATATTGTAACTGGATCAACACTAAATCTCTTCCTAAGAGTTTCAAACACAAACTGTTCTACAATAATAGTTTTAACATTAGTTGTCAAAAAGTGCCCGATAAACGTTTTTAATGTCATAACACCGAACGGTGATGGAGTAAATGATACGTTTATCGTTTCTGGACTTCGTGACATATATCCTAAACATAAAATTTCTATATTTACAAGATATGGTCAAAAAATCTGGGAAGGGAATAACTCCACACCAGATTGGGATGGCAGGGCAACTATGGGATTAGCAAGTACTAACGATATTTTACCCACTGGAACATACTTTTACGTGATAGAATTTAATGAACCAGATACGTTCCCCCAAGCCGGCTATCTATACTTGAATTGAAAATAATTACATACAACCAAAATAACGTTATGACTAAAAAAATACTCTTTCTCAGCTTATTTTTTGCAACGATGCTTGCCACTGCTCAAAATGAATCCTCTTGGTGGATTTTTGGAGATGTTGCAGGTGTAGAGTTCACACCCAATCCACAGAATAGGTCACTATCTACTCCCGTAGTAAACTCACTTTATGGTCAGGAAGAAGGTGTTGCATCCATAGCCGATGCAAACGGAAACCTTTTGTTTTTTACTAATGGACGCTCAGTATTTAATCGTAATGGTAATGTAATGCCCAATGG